>CAJMNP010000001.1 GCA_905214895.1 uncultured bacterium
GCCTCGCAACGGTTTTGAGGACCGCGGAGCCCACCGGAGCCCATCCGTTCCCAAGTGCGCCGGTATTTTACCAAACCGAAACGGCCCCATCCCAAAAAGACGAACAAGAAGTTGCGGTGGAATAGTTCCTGTATTTGCTGCCAAAGCCTCCAAATAGGAACTATTTCACCGCAACTGAGGAGGCGGGAGCGGGTGACCGGCCTAGCGCAGGGACCTCAGGCCGCCGGCTTCCTTGTCGAGCACCGTAAAGCGCACGGCATCCAGGTGTTCCAAGATGCTGATGGCGCGTTTGCGCGACACACCAAGGGACTCGCGCAGGGCGCTCGTGGTAGCAGCGCCGCCGGCTGCCTCAATGGCGGCGGCGACGAGCTCGCGCGCATGGGCCTCGGCGGCAGCGGACAAGGCAACGTCGCGCTCGACCTTAACAATCGAGCGGTTAAGCGAAAGCTCGCGCAGGGCACGCGTCATGGTGTCGCGATCGAGTTGCAGTTGCTCGCCCACCTCGGGAAGCGCCGGTACATCCAGGCCGGCCTCATCAAGCAGCGCGACGATCCGCTCGCAAGCCTCTCGCACCATGCGTGCCGCCGCGGCGGCCGAATGCGGATCGAATACCTCGGCGCCCTCGGCAGCGCACACGCCACGCGAGCAGCCCTCGGCAATCAGAGCCGCGGCAACGCCTTCATCAGCGGTAGGCCACGCAGCATGGGCAACGGCGCCGGGCGTAAAACCCGTCTCCTTGGGAGACGCCGCATGCATGGCTGACAGGGTCGCCGCCAGTGCATCCATCGCGGCGTCGAGCACCACGGCGTCCGCCAAGAGGTCAGCATCACCCGCGTCAAGCTTGCGAACAGAGCCCTGCGACACCAACCCGCGCAGTGCGGCATCAACCTCGCCGACACCAAGATCCAAAGCCTCGGCAACATCAACCGCCGTAACCGGCAGCGTCTGCAGCGCCAGCCAAGCGCCCACACCGCCCGCGATATCGCCGGACTCGAGCGCCGCATACAGCGCACGCTCCCCTTCAGCAAGCTCGCGCGAGCGACGGCAGCGCGAAAGCAGCACGCGCCCGCCGCCAACAAGCATCACGGGCGAATAGGACAGCACCACGGCATGGTCCCCGGCACGTAGCGGCAGCGAGTTTTCCAAGCGAACCTGAACGATACGGGTCTCGCCCACCGCCATGGGGGCCTCGCCCTCCATGAACATGATGCGACCGACTACCTCGGCCGTACCCGCCATCACGTGCACACGCGCACCCGACTCGAGCACACGCGGCTTGGCTCCCTCGCGACCCAAATACGTAAACGTCATCATAAAGCGCATCGTCTGGCCAAAGCGGCCCGCCACGCCGAGCATCTCACCGCGATCGAGCGCGGCGACACCATCGCCCACCAAGTTGAGCGCCACACGCTGACCGGGCAGCGCCTGCTGCGTGTCGCCATGCACTTGGATCCCGCGCACGCGACAGACCGTACGCGACGGCAAAGCCATCAGCTCGTCGCCCACCGCAACAGGCGCATCGTGCAACGTTCCCGTCACCACGGTACCGGCGCCCTTGATCGTAAAGCAGCGGTCGATGGGCAGACGCGGTGCGGCATCGGTGAGCTCGGCACGGGCACGGCAGGCACCCCAGCAAGCGGCAACCTGCTCGTCGAGCGCAGCCAGCAGATCATCGATTCCCGCGCCGGTCTTGGACGACACAGGCACCATCGGCGCGTCGGCAAACACGGTATCCGAAAGAAAATCGTCCACGTCGAGCTCGGCCAGCTCAATCATTTCGCTATCGGCCAGGTCACACATCGTCAGCGCGACCACCATATGCGTGACGCCCAGCAGCTCCAGCACATGCACGTGCTCGCGCGTCTGCGGCATTACACCCTCAACGGCAGAGACCACCAGCACGGCAACGTCGATGCCCGTCGCACCCTGCACCATGGCGCGCAGGTAGTGTGCATGGCCAGGCACGTCGACCAGGCCCACGATCTTGCCACTCGGCAGCGCCAGCTCGCCAAAGCCAAGCTCAACCGTCATGCCGCGACGACGCTCAACTTCCAGGCGGTCGGGGTTTTTGCCCGTCAGCGCCTCGATGAGCGCCGACTTACCGTGGTCAACGTGGCCCGCCGTGCCAACGATAACGGGACACTCCACCAGCGCCTGAACCTCACTCATCGAGCAATCGCCTTCTTAACGCACGCGACGAGCGTCGACGCCGCCGTCTCGATATCGCGGTCGCCCACAAGCGTACGGACATCAAACAAAATGCGATCGTGCGAGGTCCGCGTGACGACCGGCGTGTCGAAGTCCTGGACAAGCGAGCGCTTGAGCGCATCGACCGTCAGGCGCGCGTCAACAAGACGCACGGCAACGCACATCGTGGGCAGCTCCACGGTAGGCAGCGAGCCGCCGCCGGGGGTCGACGATTCCTCGACGATCTCCACCTGAACGGCGCACGGGCAACCGGCCTTATCGAGCCCGGCGACCATACGATCGCGCAGCTTGCGGGCACGTCGTTCCAAATGGGCCTGCGGCAGCGTGAGCATGCTGAGCACCGGAATATCGCGATGGGCAACATCCGCCCCGTCCATGTAGATGCGCAGTGTGGCCTCGAGCGCCGTAAGCGCCAACTTGCCCGGGCGCAGGGCGCGCATAAGCGGATGCGACCCACAGGCCTGGACCAGATCGCGACGGCCCATGATAATGCCCGCCTGTGCGGCACCGAGCAGCTTATCGCCCGAGCACGACACCAGATCGAGCCCTGCCGAAACCGAAGCCGGCGTGGTTTCTTCACCGCCGCGCACCAAGATGTCGTCGGGCAACAGCGCGCCCGAGCCCTGGTCCTCGTAGAACAGCAGGCCATGCTTGTGGGCCAGAGCGGCAAGCTCCCTTGAGCTCACCTCCTCGTGAAAACCCTCGATGCGATAGTTGGAAGGATGGACCTTAAGGATCATCGCCGTATCGGGCGTGATGGCGCGCTCGTAGTCGCCCAAATGCGTGCGGTTGGTGGCGCCGACCTCGACGAGTTTGGCGCCCGAAGCCGCCATGACATCGGGGATGCGGAAGCTGCCGCCGATCTCGACAAGCTCGCCGCGGCTGACGATGACCTCCTTGCCTGCGGCATGGGTCGCCAGCACCAGCAGCACCGCGGCGGCGTTGTTGTTGACCACGAGCGCGTCCTCGGCACCGGTAAGTGAGCGGATGAGCTGCGCGGCGTGCTCCTTGCGCGACCCACGAGAGCAGGTGTCCACACTGTACTCGAGCGTGCTGTAGCCGCGCGCGACGTCGGCCACGGCCTTAGCGGCCGACTCCGCGAGCGGGGCTCGACCCAGATTGGTATGGATAACAACACCCGTGGCGTTGACGGCGGGACGCAAGCTCGGCAGCGCGGAGCGATGCGCACGCCACTCGATGGCCGAGGCCAGCTCGCGCTTGGAACGCGGGGCGGCGCCGGCACGAATCGCGGCGCGCTCCTCATCGAGCTCGGCTGTGACGGCGGCATGCACCACCGCGTCGCAGGTCTCCCCCGCCGCCTTCACAACCGGCCACTCTGCGAGCAGCTCGTTGACGGAAGGAATAGCGCGAAGGCGGGCGCGTACCTCATCGGACATGTTCTGGCTATCGCTCATGTGCGGCCTTTCAAAAGAAACGTGGATCAGTCGAATACATCAGCTGAGTCAATTACTCGTCATTATCCCCGCGCGCGACAATCTTTTCCACGCGAACGGCGTTTTCCTGGGTGAGCGCGGCACCCGTAATGGGATCCCAGCGCAGCGGCGTATGGTCGAGCGGGCCAACGCCGAGCGCTTGGGCGCCATCCGCGCCGGTGCCAAACGAACGCCCACCAGGAGCAGCCGACGTGAAGATGCACGCCGGATGCAGATAGGGCGTCGTCTCCACGCGCACGCGATCGCGGCCCATGTCGCTCACAAGCTCGACGACCTCGCCGTCGGCGATGCCCATGCGAGCGGCGACATCGGCGTTCATCTGCACGGCATCCAGATCCGAGCCCGCCTCGGCGGCGCCGGCCGCCGCAAGCCTTCGCGAGGTATGCGACTCAAAGGGTCGATTGCCGCTAATGAGGCGAAACATCCCCGGGCCGGGCTCCACCATGGGAGCGATCCAGTTGGGTACACGACCCAGGCCGGCTCGTTCCCATACGTCGCTTGCCAACGCAATTTTGCCGCCATCCAGGGGAATCGCCGGCTCGCCCGTACGCGACGGCAACGCAACACCCGTGTCGGCCCAGCCGCGCTCCTTGAGCTCGTCCAGATCGATCCCAAAAGGCGCCACCTGGGCAGCCGCCAGATCGTCGGACGTAAACTGGAAGTACTCGCCCACACCACACGCCTGCGCCAGACCGGCAAAAATCTCCCGACCGGGACGCGTGTCGTCATGCTGCACGGGCAACACGGCATTGCGGTAGAACACACGCGCATCGTTGGCGCCCACGACTGTGCCCACACCGCGGTCGGCCTCCAGATACGTCACGTCGGGCAGCACGAAGTCAGAAGCACGCGCCGTCTCGGACCAACGAATATCAATCGTCACGAGCAAGTCGAGCCGCTGCAAAATACCCAACCAAGCCTGTGCATTGCCATAGCCCGCACCGGGGTTACTGGCATAGACGATGAGCCCACGCAAATCGCCGGCAAGAATCGACTGACCGATGGTCGTGCACAGGCCGCGCACCGGATCGACCAGTGGATAGCGCTCGGACCCCAGCTTGGGCCCGCGCGGCACCGGCGGCGTCGCAAAGCGTGCGGGATCGAGGTCGCCCAACACGAGCGGCGTGGGCGGATTGAGCGCGCCGCCCGCATGCCCGATGCAGCCCAGCAGCACATCGACCAAGCAGATAGCGCGCGCGGTCTGGGTGCTATTGGCATACGCGATACCGATGCCGCCATGAAAGCCCGCATCCACCACCGCAGCAGGCGCGGCGGCAGCCAGATCGCGCGCCGTGGCGGTAATCTCTACGGCCGGCACGTCGCACATCGACTCAGCCCATTCAGGCGTCCAAACAGCAGCCGCCTGCGCCAGCTCATCAAACCCCGTGGCATAGCGGTTCACGAACTCGTGGTCATACAAGTCCTCGGCAATGAGCACATGGGCAATGCCCAGCAGCAGCGCCAGATCGCATCCGGGACGCACGCGCAGCCAGCGGTCGGCAAGCGCGGCCGAGCCACTGCGCCGGGGGTCAACTACGATGATCTTTGCCCCACGGCGACGGGCATCGTTGAGCGCATCAACGGCCCCCATCGTCGACGAATCGACGATGGAACGCCCCAGGTACATGATGCAGTCGGTATGCGCCAGGTCGGAGGCGGGACTATAGCCCAGGCTGTGCTCCCAACCGGTAAGTCGGCTTACCTCGCAGGCGCCATCGGCACCGTACACGTTGGGCGAGCCCAGTGCATGCATAAAGCGATACGCCCAGTAGCGGTCGAACGAAGGCACGCCGAGCGTCATGCCCAGCGCACGCGGACCATGCCCGTCGACAATCCCCCCAAGGCGCGCTGCAATCTGCGCGAACGCCTCATCCCACGAAATCGCATCGAACCCCGAGCCATCAGCTCGTCGACGCATGGGATGCAAAATCCGGTCGCGCTCGTCAAACGGCATTGCCAGGCGATGCCGACCGCGGGCGCACAGGGCACGCGCCGCGCACGGATGCCCCGGCACCGGCAACTCGGCCACCACGCGCCCATCCTCAACATGGGCCGCAAAGGCGCAATCGGCATAGCATCCCCCGCATGTGGTCACCACGGCGCGACCGTCACGCTTCACAGCAGATGCCATCTCGATTACCCCTTTCATCAGCCAAACACAACAGGCCAAAAGCCCGGCAACGAGCCCCAGACCCAAAAAGCCTCCCGCACGGCAACGCCCCGCGGGAGGCCCAACGTCAAACAGACGGTACCTTACGCCTCGGACTTCTTGGCGTAGATAAACCAGTAGCCGAGCGCGATCAGGACCGCGCCGCCCACGATGTTACCCAGCGTGGCGGCGGACAAGTTAAACGCAATGCCCGCAGCGTTGAGCGCGTCGACGCCGGCGACGTCGGCACCATAACCGCATGCATGCATCACGGCACCCATGGGCAAAAAGTACATGTTGGCAACGCAGTGCTCAAAACCGCAGGCCACAAAGGCGGCGATGGGCAGCAGAATGCCCACAACCTTATCGACCACGGTCTTGCCGGCGGTACCGATCCACACGGCAAGGCAAACAAAGATGTTGCACAGGATGCCGCGGAAGAAGATCGTCACCCAGTCGATCGTCACCTTGCCGGCGGCGACGCTCACCATGGAATTGGCGACCGCCTCGCCGTTGAGCTTGTAAATGCCGGCCATGTACACCAAAAAGACGATGAACAGGGCACCGACAAAGTTACCGACCCATACGACTACCCAAGCCTTGAGCATCTGAGCCAGGGTGATCTTTTTACTCTTGAGCGCGCAGACCATAAGCGAATTGCCGGTAAACAGCTCGGCGCCGCACACCAGCACCAGCACCAGGCCCAGGCAAAAGCACAGACCGCCCACGACGCGCTGGGCGCCCCAGCCCAGCGTGCTGTCGCTCAAAAACACCGTAAAGAACAGGCCGCCGAAGGCGATAAACGCGCCGGCGAACATTGCCAACAGAAAGGCCTTAGCGACCGGCAGGTTAGCCTTGGTCACGCCGGCGGTCTCGGTCTTGGCCTCGATCGCGGCGGGCGCCAGGCAATCGGGAGCGGGGTACTCCACCTTGGAATCTGCCATGTCAATCACTTCTTTCCTAATCAGCAGGGACAAGCGCTCCTATTGCTCTTGCCCCAAGCGGACAAAGTGGGAAAAGTCGTTGGCGGCCACGGCGTCGTACACGGCGTCGACGGCGTCAAAGACCTCCGGGGACATAGGGTTGTAAAACTCCGTATCGCCCGGCTGAATCCCTATGAAGACGATATCTTCGCACGATTGCTCGATTTCCTCGATCAGAATCGACAAAGGAAGCGAATGCGTGGTGAACATCGACTTGCGGGCCACGTCACGTTTGTCGAGCAAGCGGATGGCGCCGACGGGCAGCGCCATGTCGGCGGCATCGACCAAAACCAGACGCGGCGGACGCTCGCGCTTGACCTCGATGATGTCATCCTCGGGCGTCTGACCGCCATCGATGGTGTACCAGCCGGCGATGGGTGCGTCCTCCATCTTTTTGGAGAGCACGGGGCCGGCGGCATCGTCGGCACGCAGCACGCTTCCCGCCGTGAGCACGATACCCGCAAACGGGGCGCCGTTCACACGTCCATCCACAACGCGACCCATTACTGCAACCTTCCCGTCAGATACACGCCCGACACATCGCGCACGCGCTCAACCAGATCGCGAAACTTCATCAGAAACGCGACCTGCTGGGCATGCAGGCCAAAGTCGTCGTCGAACACCGAGATGCCAGCCTTGGCCGACCCGCGAAAACCGCGCTCGTCGAGCAGCGCATCGCAGGCCTCGAGCAGCGACGGCACCGCCGCCTTGTCGAGCTGGCACTCGCCAAAGGAGCGGATGGCTTCAAACTTGGTCTTGGCCTCCCCCTCCGGCAGCGCGTCGACAAGCGAATAGAACACGCTCACCGGCACCGACAGGCGCGGCTCAAAGCAGTCGAGCACGCCGGTGTGGTGGCCCACGGCGAGCGTGTAGTACAGCACGTCGCAGGCCTCCTGGGGAACGTCTTCCTCGGTCTCCACAAACTTGCGCGTGAGCTCGTAAAAGACCACCTGGTCGGGCGCATGTCCCAGACAGGGGTCGGCGACGCCCTCGGCGGCCTCGTCGCTTGCGCGCGAGGCATCGCCAAAGGAGCCGCCGAGCATGCCGGGGCCCGCAAAGTAACCAGAGCGGTCCGTGAGCTCCATCTAGCGACCTCCGGCCAGCACCAGATCCTGTAGCGCCGAGTACACCTCGACGCGGCGCGGATCGTCCTGCTTGTCGATGAGCAGCGCCATGGCACCGCGGATATCGCCCTTGGGCGCACCCTCGAGCGTATCCATAAACTCGTTGGCCAGGTCGCGGCCGTAACGGTAGCCGCTCATGGCGCGAGCCTCGCGCTCGATGGCAACGCGCAGCTTGTACGGCACGCCGGGGTGCAGGATATCGGCCTGCTCGCCGGCGGCCTCCACCGTGGTCTCGGCATGGAGCTTTTGGTCCAGCAGACCGAGCGCCATGGCAAAGCCGTAGATGGTCTGTGCGGGGCTGGGCGGGCAGCCGGGGATGTAGACATCGACCGGCAGAATCTTGTCCGTGCCGCCCCAGACGCAGTAGTTGTCGTAGAAGATGCCGCCGGTGCAGCCGCACGCGCCATAGGACACCACGATCTTGGGATCGGGTGCGGCCTCAAAGGCGCGCAGGGCCGGCATGCGCATGGCACGCGTCACGGCACCGGTGTACAGCAGCACATCGGCGTGACGGGGCGAGGGCACGACCTTGATGCCAAAGCGCTCGACGTCAAAGACGGGCGTGATGGAACCAAAGATCTCGATCTCACAGCCGTTGCAGCCGCCGCAGTCAACACGGTAGACGTACACCGAGCGCTTGATCTTCTTAAGAAGGGTCGCCTTGGCCTTCTCGATGCTCTCGTCGAGCTCGATCTTGGTCGGGCGGTACTGGAGCCGCTCGGGCAAAAGCGTGGGTTCGGCCATGGTTACTCCTCCTTCGTTTCAAAATCCATGATGATGCCCTCGACCGGCGCAGGACCGGCGGGAATCTCGGGCGCATCGGGGTTGAGCTCGCGGTCGATATACTCCGGGTTCACGCCGTGGCCGCCCAGATACTCCATGCCGGGGCCCTGGGGCTCGCCGGACGCAAGCGTCTCGTTGGCAGCCATGCCGTGCGCGTTGCCGGTCTTTACGGCCGAAGCGGCGCGCAGGGCGTCGAGCTCACGCTTGCACTCCTGGCACATACCGACGGTACGGGCGGCCTGGATGGCCTCCATGCCGCCGGCCTTTTGCAGCAGGCGCTTGGCGTAGTCGATCTCCTTGTGCGGGGCGAACGGCTTGCCGCAACGCGAGCAGTGCTCGAGCGTATAGACGCTCTTGCTGGTGAGGTCGTCCTTGCTCATAACGGCCAGCTCAAACTCTTCGGTGAGCTTGATGGCCTCCATGGGACAGGCTTCCTCACAACGGCCGCAGAAGATGCAGCGACCGTAGTCGATCGACCAGGTGATGGTATCGGAGGCAAGGTCGGTGTCCATGCGAATGGCATCGGCCGGGCACGCCACGCCGCAGGCACCGCAGGCGATGCAGAGCTCGGCGTTGTGCTCGGGCTTGCCGCGCATGTCCTTGTTGGTGGGAAACGGCGCAAACGGGTACTTGACCGTCGCGTCGCCGGCCTTGGCGTTAACCTTCCAAAGCTTCAGCATATTAGAGCGCCTCCTCATCGAGCGGAGCGGCCATGGTGCCCTCGCCCGCAAGCGGCGACTTGTCGCGCCAGACGTTCTCGAACTGTTCCTTGTCGAGCACGTGGTCGCGCTTGGCGGCGACATCAGTCACCGTCACGCGGTCGGTGCAGGAGTAGCACGGGTCGAGCGAGCCGACGATCAGCGCCGCATCGCCCACGGTGTTGCCGCGGAACATGTAGCGCAGGACCGGCCAGTTGCTGTACGTGGCGGCCTTGGCGCGCCAGCGGTAGCACTTCTGGTTATTGCCGAGCATAGCCCAGTGCACGTCCTCGCCGCGCGGCGCCTCGGTGGCGCCGATGGCGTACTTGTGCGGGGTGTACTCCCAATCCGTGGTGAGGATGGGTCCCGACGGGCAGTTCTCGAGCATGGTCTCGATCATGTCGATCGAATCGTAGACCTCCTGGATGCGAACGGCGGTACGGCCGAAGGCATCGCAGGTGTCGGCCGTGGCGGCGTGCATCTTTTGGACGTCCGGATCGGCGTAGCCGTCGAAGGGATGGTCAAAGCGCACGTCGCGGGCATAGCCCGAGCCACGCATGAGCGGGCCGACCGGCGAGAAGTCGCGTGCGATCTTGCGGTCCAAGATGCCGATGCCACTCGTACGCTCAATAAAGTTGGGCGTGGAGAGCAAAACGTCGACGAGCTCCTGGACCTCGGAGCGCAGCTGGTGGATGGTCGTGAGCGTGGAGAGTTTCTGCTCGGCCAAGATGTCGCGACGCACGCCACCGATCACATTGAGGCCGTAGGTCTTGCGGTGGCCGGAGAGTTTCTCGGCCAGGTCCATGGACTTCTCGCGAACGCGGAAGAACTGCTGGAAGCCGGAATCGAAGCCGGTGTAGTGCGATGCGAGGCCAATGTTGAGCAGGTGCGAGTGCAGGCGCTCGACCTCGAGCATGATGGCGCGGATGTACTGCGCGCGCGGCGGGACGTGAATGCCCTGGGCGCGCTCGACAGCCTCGGCGTAGGCCACCGAGTGGGCGCAGCCGCAGATACCGCAGATACGGTCGGCAAGGAACGTCACGGCATCATAGTTCAGGCGCGTCTCGGCGACCTTCTCCATACCGCGATGCACGTAGAACAGGCGGTAGTCGGCATCGACGATCGTCTCGCCCTCCACGAACAGGCGGAAGTGGCCGGGCTCGTCGGAGGTGATGTGCAGCGGTCCCATGGGGACGAGCGTAGTCTCCTTGCCCTTGGTGTCGGCCAGGAATTCGTAGTTTTCCATGTCGCTCGCGGGGGCGGGGCGGAAACGGTAATCCATCGAATCCTTGCGCAACGGGTACAGCCCGCTGGGCCAATCGTCGGGAAGCACCAGGCGACGGCGGTCGGGCAGACCCTCGGGAATCAGGCCAAACATATCGCGCAGCTCGCGCTCGCCCCACACGCAGGCGGGGACGAACGGCGTCACGGACGGGAACGTCATCTTGGCGGGGTCGACCTCGGCACGCACGGTAACCCAGCCGGGGTCCTCCCCCTCCATGGAGATGACGTAGTACACGGCGTAACGGCCGCACAGGCTGCGCTCGTCGTTGCCGACAATCACAGGAATCCAGCCGTAGCGCTCGTAATACAGGTAGTGGACGGCCTCGGGCAGACGGTCCAGCTTGACGGTGATCGTCAGCTGGTCCTCGCACTGCCATTCGACCTTCTCGATAGCGCCCGGCACTGCAGCACGCAGGGCCTCGACGTGGCTTTCGCAGCGACGAGCGTAGTCCTTCTTTTCAGGTTCTGCCATGGTGCTAATTCACCTCACTTGTCTTGGTCTGGGAACTGAACACCATGCGGTAGAGAGGGGCCTCGTGGAGCTCTTCGACGCTCTGGTTCAAAACGACGGACGTTGCATCCTCGACGCCGCTCGTGATGGCGACCGGGGTGGCGATACCGAACCACATGACCACGATCGCGAGGGCGATCTCGGGGATGATCATGAGGGCGGGCACCTCGTGGCGCTTCATGCCCTCGGGCGCCTTGCCGAAGATGGACTTGAGCGCGATGCCGGTAAGGGCGAAGTACACGCCGGTGAGGCCGATGGCCACGAGCACGACCACCCAGATGGGACCGGACTGAACGCCGGCCACGAAGGTGAGGAACTCGGAGATGAACAGGGCGAACGGCGGGAAGGCGGCGAGCGCGAGCAGGGCGATGATGGTGAGCGCTGCCGTGACGGGAGCGATCTCGACGACGCCCTTGATCTTGTTCAGGTCGCGGGTGTGGTAGATGTGCTGGATGTTACCGGCCATGCAGAAGGCGAGCGCCTTCGTGAAGCCGTGGAAGATGCAGTGCAGCAGGCAGGCGGCGATACCGAGCGGGCCACCGATACCCAGGCACAGCGCGACCACGCCGACGTTGTCGACGGAGGAGTACGCGAAGCGGCGCTTGATATCGTCCTGCTTGAAGATGCACAGGGCAGCCACCAGGATGGACAGCGTGCCCAGGATGAGCAGGAGCGTTCGCGGATAGGTGTCGCCCACCGTGATGATGGACAGGGAGTAGAAGCGGATGATCACCAGCATGGCGCACTTGAGCAGCACGCCCGAGAGCAGCGCGGAGACCGGGCTCGGAGCCTGGGAGTGCGCGTCGGGCAGCCAGGTGTGCATGGGGAACAGGCCCGCCTTGGTGCCGAAGCCGATGACGATGAACGCGAACGCGAGGCGCACGAGCATCGGGTCGAACTGGTCGGCGTAGGGCATGATGGAGGTGAGGAAGGCGGCCTCATGCGCGTTGGGCATGATATCGGCGGCGTTCGCGTAGATGAGCAGCGTGCCGAACAGGCCGAAGGCCACACCGGCGGTGCAGACCATCGCGTACTTCCAAGACGCCTCGAGCGCCTGCTTGTTCTTGTAGATGCCCACGAGGAACACGGTCGACAGCGTAGTGGCCTCGACCGCCGCCCAGGTGAGGATGATGTTGTTGGACAGGCAGGCGAGCAGCATCGTGAAGACGAACAGGCTGAACAGCGCGTAGTACTGCTTGGTGCGCTCGGCCGGCATGGTCTTCTCCTCGATATCGATCTTGATATAGGAGATGGAGTACACGCCGGTGATGAACCCGATGATGCCTACCAGAAGGACGAAGATCGACGAGAGCGAATCGAGATGGAGCCACAGGCCCAAAGCGTCGATATTCTGCCCGCTCGAGAGCATGGTTCCCGCGGTGACGACCGAAAGGACAAGGGTCGCCGCGACGGAGATGGTGTTGAGCCCCGCGAAGACGTTGTAGGACGTCGTCTTGGGGAGCGCAGCCATAATCAGGGAGAACACGAGAGGACAAGCGAGCAGGGCGACCGTCAGCATTGAAACATCCATGGCCTACCCCTTCAATTCGGTCAGGTCGTGGGAGTCGAGCGACTTGGTGTCGTTCCAAATCCTCACGACGACGGCGGACATGATGATGACGGCGAAGATGGCGTCGGTGGCGATGCCGATCTCGATGATCTCGGGGGCCGTGGGCGCGAGCAGAGCGAGCGTCACGTGGCTACCGTTCTCCATAAGGCAGTACCCGAAGATCTGCTTGAGGATGTTGCGCTGGGAGATGATGCACGTGAGGCCGACGAAGAAGTGCGCGAAGCTGATGGCGAGGGCCGGAGTGGCCACCTCGGCGGTGGGCAGGCTCAGGCGCGTGACCACCGCGAAGCAGACGGCCACCTCCAGACCGGTGAGGATGATGGCCCAGGCCGGCTTGATGGAGGAGGTCAGCGTGCTATCGGCAGGCGAACCCATCTTCTTGTAGGCACGGTTGAGAATGAACGGAACGAGGATCACCTTGGTGACGAAGGCCGACGCGGCCCACATGAGAAGCTCGGTGGCACCGGTGGTGAGGCCCAGGGTGAGCAGCACGCCCACCAGGACAACCGACTGGATCGCGTACCACTTGATGGCGGACGGGATGGTCTTCGAGACGACCACCATGGTGGAGGTCACGATCAGAAGACCGCCCAGGATATTGACTAACGAATAACCCATGTCCTACCTCCTAACCCATCCAACTAGAGGACAGAGGACCGGCGACGACGACCATGATCATAAGGACGACGAACACGAACGCCATGGCGCGCGGAAGGGGCTGGCCGGCGGCCACGGTCTCGCTCGGCTCACCGGGCAGGACCTTACCCATCCAACGCAGGAACCATGCGAAGGTGGCGACGGTCTCGACGACCATGACGCACACGAGGACAAAGATGACCGTGTTGGTAGCACCAACCGCGAAGCCACCGGAAATGATCTGGAACTTGGAAAAGAACGTGCTCATGGGGGGCACGCCGGCGATAGCGGTCGCGGCGACCGCAAAGCCCACGCCCGTGACCGGGTACTTCTTCATGAGGCCCTGGATCTTGGGCAGCATACGGGTTCCCAGCGTGAAGCTGAGAGAGCCAGCGATGAGGAAGAACAGGGTCTTGGTGAACGCGTGGTTGAAGATGTGCTCGACGGCGCCGTTAAACGCCATCTGGCTTCCGAACACGGAGAGGCCCAGGCCAAAGAACACGTAGGCGAGCTGCGCGATCGTCGAGAAGGCGAGCAGGCGCTTCATATCCTTCTGGGGCAGGTACATGAGGAAGCCGAAGAGCATGGTCACGACGGCGTCGATGATGGCGACCCAACCGACGATCTCGGGGATATCGCCGGCGCTCGCAAGAGCGCGGGCGAACACGCACACGCCGACCTTAACCATGGACGCGCCATGAAGGTAGGCGGAAACGGGCGTGGGGGCCTCCATTGCGGAGGGCAGCCACATGTAGAGCGGGAACTGGGCGGACTTGGCCCAAGCAGCGAACAGGATGAGCAGCAGCACGACGGTCTTCATACCGGAATCGAGCTGGGAGATCGCGCTCAGCGCGAACGTGCCGGTTCCGGCGAACAGGAAGGCCGCGCCGATGTAGAGTCCCAGAGCGCCGATATGGGTGATGATGAGCGCCTTCATACCGGCCTTCTTGGCCGTGGGCGTCATGTAGTAGCTGATGAGGCCCCAGGAGCACACACCGGTGATCTCGAAGAAAACGAGCTGGCCGACGATGGTGGAGCTGTAGGCGAGACCGGCCATGGCGCCGATGAACGTGGAGAAGTACACGTAGAAGCGACGACGGGGCGCGTCGGGATGCTCCTTATTCTTATCGCTCATGTACGGGAACGAATAGATGACGACGAGCAGGCCGATAGCGACGAACGCGGGTGCGAGCAGCGTGCTCATCCGGTCGAATATGAAGCCCATGACCAAGGTCTGGCCCATACTCGCCCAGGTTACATCGACCGCGTTCATGCCGTTTCCGGCAAACGTCGCGGCCAAGCCAACGGAAGCGACCGTGGCGATGCCGCCGGCAAAGGCGCAGATCCATTTAGCGTAGGGACGCGGCAGCATGACGATGAGCAGGGAGCCCAGCATGGGGACGGCGATCGCCACCATGGCAAAGAGGGACAAGCTCGATTCGATTGACATAGTTTCTCCCTTCTCCCTACACGCCTACGACGACGAAGACGAACGCGAGGACCGCGATGCCGACGACGGCCCAGGTCTGGTTACCGAGCACCTTGAAGCGCGAACGGGAAACGGAGTTCTCGAGCACGCCGCAGACGACGAAATCGACCAGGCACTTGACGAGGAAGACGACGGCGCCCACGAGAGCGGTGACACCGATGGTCGCGGGCTCTCCCCAGGGGATGAAGATGGAGGTGAACCAAGCGACGACCACGACCTGCTTCATGCCCATGGCGAGCTTCATCATGGCCAGGGACGGGCCGGAGAGCTCGGCGAGCGGGCCCTCCTGGAGCTCCTGCTCGGCTTCGGCCTGATCGAACGGAAGCTTGCCGAGCTCCATGTAACAGGCGGCCGCGAAGGCGACGCCGGCGAGGATAACGGCGACGACGCTCGAGACGTTGCCCGTAACGATGTGCTGACCCATGGTCGCAATGTCCGTGGAGCCGCACACGATGGCGACGGTGAACAGCGCGATGAGCATGGACGGCTCGATGAGCACGCTCATGAGGAGCTCGCGGATACCGCCGAAGCCCGCGTAGGCGTTGGAGGAATCCACGCCGGACAGCGCGAAGAAGAAGCGGGACAGCGCGAGCGCGTACATGATGGTGATGGCGTCACCAAAGGCGGGCATGGGGCTCTGGAGCGTGAACATGGGCAGGCCCATGGCGAGCATAAACGACACCGCGAGGAACAGCGGCGGCATGATGCGCAGCACGAAGCTCGAGTCGGAACTCACGGACTCGGGACGCGCCATGAGCTTCGCGAGGTCCCGGTAATCCTGAAGGATGGACGGACCGCGGCGATTGTGCATCTTCGCGCGAATCACACGGGCGAGGCCGGAGAAGAAGGGCGCGACCAGCATGACCACGAGGCCCTGCGCCATCGCAAGAACGATGTTCATAATATCCTCTCCCCTCTCTAGACCATGACCACGGCGAGCACGAGGAAGACCACGAGCGCCGCGACGATGTAGCAGATGTATACGGAGTAGTTGCCGCCCTCGATCTTGGAGGCGAGGCCGGCCAGCTTGTCGGCACCCTCGCTCGGTGCATCGACCAGGAAACGGTCGGGCAGGGGCTCGACGCCCTGGGCGACACCGGTGAGCTTCTGGAACACGTGCGCGATGGACCAGCAGATCTTGGTGCATACCTCGCGCAGGGTGTAGAGCGGGCCCATGAAGAGTTCGACGTCGGACGCGAAGCTCGTGGCGACGACGGGCATGTGCTCGTTGGGCTCGTAGCCGCACGCCCAAGGGTCGGTCTTCTTAGCGGGGGCCTTGGCGCCGAGGCAGGACCTCAACGCGAACGCGAGGCCGGTGAGGACCACGAGCGCGATGGCGATCGCGGGGGTGGAGGTGGCGGCACCGGAAATCTCGTTCACGAGAGACACGCCCGAGGTGGCTGTGACGGCGGAGCCGGCAAGCACGCTCTGGGCGACGTCGCCCAGAACCGGGGCGATGACCGGGGAGCCGATTCCCAGTACCACGCAGATGGCCGCGAGGAGCATCTGCGAGAACAACATCGGAGCCGGGGACTCCTTGGCGTTCGCGGCCTCCTGGGAACGAGGGCTGCTCGCGAACGAGACGCCGTAGGCCTTCACGAAGCACGTGACGGCCAGGGCACCGGTGATGGCGAGGGCGGCCGCGGAGGCGACGGCGAACACCATGACGACCGGGTCGGAGAGCGTCGAGATGTTGAACAGGGACTGGTAGGTGAACCACTCGGAAACGAAGCCGTTGAGCGGCGGGATGGCCGAGATGGCAAGGGCACCGATGAGGAAGCAGACGGCCGTGACCGGCATGCGGCGGAACAGACCGCCCATCTTCTCCATGTTGCGCGTACCCGTGGCATAGAGCAGGGAGCCCGCGCCGAGGAACAGCTCGCCCTTGAACATGGCGTGGTTGAGCGTGTGGTAGAGGGCGGCCATGAGCGCGATCGTCGCGATGACGTCGTTGCCCAGGGCGTGCGCCGTCATGGACGCGCCGACACCGAGCAAGATGATGCCGATGTTCTCGACGGAGTGATAGGCAAGCAGGCGCTTGATGTCGTGCTCGTGGAGGGCGTAGACGACACCCAGGACCGACGAGATGGATCCGAAGACCAGGACCATGAGGCCCCACCAGAGCTGGACGCCCGAACCCGCGAGCAGGTCGAGACCGACCTTGAGGATTCCCAGGATGCCGATCTTGATCATGCCGCCGGACATGAGGGCGGACACGTTGGACGGCGCCTCGGGGTGCGCCTGGGGCAGCCAGGAGTGCAGCGGAATGATACCGGCCTTCGCGCCAAATCCGAAGAACGCGAGGACGAAGCACACGGAGGAGACGGCGGGTCCAAAGTCATGCGTACGGAAATCACTGAAGCTGAAGGAACCGCCCACGCCGTTGGTCATGAGCAGGAAGCTCGCCATGATGAGAACGAAGCCGACGTGCGCGATGACGAAGTAGAGCCAACCGCCCCTAATGGAGTTCTTGTTCTCCTCGATAACGACAAGGAAGTAGCTCGTAAGGGACATGAGCTCAAAGGCGACCAGGAACCAGAACACGTTGTCGGCGGTGATGACGAGCATCATCGAGGCGACGAAGGTGTTCATAAAGAAGCCGGCGCGCCCGACCTTGCCCGGGTACTCGTCGAAGTAGGACAGACCGTAGATGAAGCCCGCAAAGGCGAGAATCGAGATGAGGACCACGATCAGGCCCGCAAGGCCGTTGAGCAAGAGCTCGAGACGGGCGAACGGGAAGAAGAAGACCGTGTTGAGGGACGAAACGTCGCCAAGCACGGCCTCGAGGCCCGCGATGAACGACAGCACGGCCGCGACGGCGCCGATCAGGCAGCCGGCGGTCTTGGCGGCGTTGTCGGCCTTAATCAGCAGAACCGAGGCGAGCGCACCGATGCACGAGACGGCAAGCGATGCGATAAACAGCGTCATGCTATCCATTGTTTACGCTCCCTTCTGCTTTCTCGGACAGGCCCTGGGCCACAGCGGTAACGTCGACGGCCGGACCGTTTTCGATTGAGCGCAGGCGCTTGGCCTCGTCGAGCTCGCGATCGGCCGCGCCGCCCATGACGGTCAGCGCCTTGGTGGGGCACGCCGCCACACAATGCGGGCCGTCCGGATCGAAGGCGCACAGGTCGCACTTCACAGCGCAGGTGTACTGGCCGGGAGCCCACGTAAGCAGGCTGCTCAGGGACTTAGGATACGAAGGCGTCGGGTCGCACATGCCTGCGACACCGGCGATAGACGTGCCATCGGGATGGATGGCTCCGAAGGGGCACGCAATGGCGCACAGCCTGCACCCGATGCACTCCTGCTCCTTGACGTGGATGCGATCGCCATCGTGCTCGATGGCATTCACCGGGCAAACCTCGGCGCAGGGGGCACCCTCGCAATGGTGGCAGGCAAGGGCGGCCGAAATACCGCCGGTCTTCACGAGCGCCAGACGCGGCGTATCCTGAAGGCCCTGCATCCGGTGGGCGTCGGCACAGGCGGACTGGCATGTTCCGCAGCCGATGCACCTCTCCGGGTTGATGTCGATGAAGCGGTTCATCCCCACTTCCTTTCAAAATAACGGGCCGGGCTCCCGAACGTACGGGACGCCCGGCCCAAAAAGCCAACGAGAACGGGACTACACGATTTGGTTCACGTGCGTCTCATCGTCGAACTTGGCGGCGCCGGGCTCAACGTCCTGGGGAGCGGCGGCGTCCACCAGAGCCTGCTTGAGCTCGGTGTACTGACGCTCGACCTCGCCCTCGGCCCAGACCTGGTCGGCGATAGCGTCGACCTGGCAGGCGGAGAACTTGTCCTCGGGCGTATGCGAGACCGGGTCGACCTTGTGCATGGTCAGCTCGTTGCACTTGCCGATCCACCACTGGTAGGTCATATAGACCGTGCCCTTGTTGATGCGATCACTCACGTCGGCGCGGCTGTATACCTGGCCGCGGCGGCTGTGAATCGAGACGATGTCGCCGTTCTTGATGCCGCGCGCCTCGGCGTCCGCGGGATTCATGCGGACAAAGCCGGGCTCGTCGGCGAGCAGCGCCAACGTCTTGCAGTTGCCGGTCATCGAGCGGCAGCTGTAGTGGCCGACCTCGCGGACGGTGCACAGGATGAGCGGGTACTCATCGTCGGGAAGCTCGGAGGGCGCCTCCCAGTCGTGCGCCATCAGGTTGGCGCGGCCGTCCTTGGTGGTGAACTTGCCACCAGCGAACATGTCGGCCGTGCCGTGGTCGTTCACATCGGTGCTCTTGACGGGCCACTGGGCGTAGCCGCCCTCGGGAGCCATCTTCTCGTAGGTCGCGCCCACAAAGTTGGGGCACAGGCTAATGCACTCGTTCCAGATCTGCTCGGTGTTGTCGTAGTGCATGGGGTAGCCCATGCGCGTGGACAGGTCCGCGAAGATCTCCCAGTCGTGGCGGCACTCGCCCTTGGGCGGAACGGCCGCGTCAAAGTGCTGGAAGCTACGGTCGGATGCGGTAAAGACACCCTCGTGCTCGCCCCAAGAGGTAGCGGGCAGGATGACGTCGGCGAGCATAGTCGTCTGCGTCATAAAGATGTCCTGGCAAATGAACAGATCCAGCTCGGAGAGCGTCTTGCGCATACCGGCCGAATCGGGCTCGGTCTGCACCGGGTCCTCGCCGTAGTTGTAGAAGCAGTGCACCTTGCCCTCGTCGACCAGGTGGCCCAGGTCGGTGAGCTTG
The DNA here is from genome assembly GCA_905214895.1 of uncultured bacterium. The sequence goes on from CAJMNP010000001.1 coordinate 19,587, forward strand.
TAGCCCTCCTCGAGCGGGAGCTTTTCCTCGGGCACGCCCCAAGCCTTGGCAAACTTGGCACGCACTGCCGGGTCGGTGACCTTCTGGTAGCCAGGGTACAGGTTGGGCAGCATGCCCATATCGCAGGAGCCCTGGACGTTATTCTGGCCACGCACGGGCGCGAGGCCGGAGTTGGGTTTGCCGATCTGGCCGGCAACGCAGGCGATGGAGGCGATGGTGTGCACCGTCTTCAGGTTCTGCTTCTGCTGGCATACGCCCATACCCCAGCCAATGATGGCAGAGGGCTTCGCCGTGGCGTACATCTCGGCAGCTTGGTGAATCAGCGCGGGCTCGACACCCGTGATGTCCTGTACGGATTCGGGAGTGTAGTTCTTGATGGTCTCCCACCACTCGTCAAAGCCGTTCGTGTGCTCGGCGACGAAATCCTTGTCGTAGAGGCCATCGTTGACCAGACAGTTGGCAAAGGCGTTGAGGAACGCAACATTGCAGCCGTTCTTGATCGGAAGGTAGAGATCGGCGATACGCGCGGTTTCGATATGGCGCGGGTCGGCGACGATGATCTTGCAACCCTTTTCTTTGGCTCGCACGATACGCCTTGCGACGATGGGGTGCGAATCGGCAGGGTTATAGCCGAAGAGGAAAATGCAGCCCGCATCCTCCATACCGGGGATGGAGCATGACATGCAACCTGAACCAACCGTGTCCATCAGACCGAGGACAGTAGGGCCGTGTCAAGTACGGGCGCAGTTGTCCACGCTGTGGGTGCCGATGCACGCACGCGTAAACTTCTGCATGACGTAGTTCGCCTCATTGCCGCCGCCTCGCGAAGAGCCGGTGGTCATGACAGCGTTAGGACCATATTCGTCAATTATGGCCTGCATCTTAGATGCGGTGAAATCCAGCGCCTCGTCCCAGCTTACGCGCTCAAGATCCGCGCCCTTAGTGCGGCGGATCATCGGGTGCAGTACGCGAGGAGTCAAGATCTTGGTGTCGTTGATGAAGTCGTAGCCGCTCATGCCCTTAAGGCACAGCTCGCTCTGGTTGGTGATGCCGTTGAGCGGTTCGGTGCCCACGACCTGGCCGTTTTGGACCAAGAGGTTAAACTGGCAACCGGCGCCGCAATACGGGCAGATCACTTTATGCTTCTCCATGACACCCTCCTTCCTTTCTCTGCTACCGAATACTCGGTACTTATTTGACAATCATTGGGCCTGTCGCCCGACGCTTACGCCTCGTTTTCGATGGTGGCGCGGGCACGCTCGGCAGTCAGTTCTGCCAGACGCTCCTCGTCTACCAGGGTGAGGCCCTTGGTCGGGCACGCCTCGGCACACGCCGGACCGCCGGGACGGTCCACGCACAGGTCGCACTTGAGCACGAAGCTCTTAGTCTGCGAACCCACGCGAACGTCACCCATCAAGACGGGGACCTGCGTGGTCGCCACGCTCACGGCGCCAAAGGGGCATGCCATAACGCAGCTCTTGCAGCCGATGCAGTTGTCCTCGTTGACGCCGATGCGATGGTTCTTTGGATCAAAGAACAAGGCGCCCGTAGGACAGGCCTTCGCGCACGGAGCGTCCTCGCAGTGGTGACATGCCACCGGCGCGGAGATCTCGTAGGTGCGCGTTACGCGCAAGCGAGGTGCGGCGATGTTGCCGGGAATATCGTGTGCCTCGATGCACGCCGCCATACAGGTTTGGCACCCAATGCAGCGTGAAGAATCAGCCACGACTCGTTTATTGCCCATGTTGTTCACTCCCTCCTGAATCCCATGCCGGAGAGACCCTGCCGACGTTGCCCCGGACCGCCCGTGGTCCGGCATCGGCGTATCGAGTGCATGCGGCGAAACAGGCACTTCGATAGAATTCCTCCAACGATATACAGGTTAAATATACGCAGTTGCAGGGGGCAAACTTGAGCATAGGCCCTGCAATACGGGTGTATTGCAGGGGTTTTGGCAGGTTGGAATTATTCTCTAGAAGCTATAAAGGTGAGTGTATTACACGCGTACGCCGCGAGAGATTTCGCGCTCTTCTTTTAAAGATGTACTACGCTTGTAGTAATGTTTACACTCATAAACTTGAGTGCAATAAAGTATTGGATATATGATTGCCAAGTATCGGCACGTGCCGTATTTGACCATCCATATTGCACGCTAATAAAGGGAGGCCAGCGATGTCATCGACTCAAAAAAGAGCCATCCTGCAGGTGCGCATCCGCGAAGATGACAAGCAGCATGCCGAGCGCCTCTACGACGCCATGGGCACCTCGCTCGCCGAGGCCGTCCGCCTATTTGTCGCTCAGAGCATTTTGATGCGCAAGCTCCCCTTTCAGCCAGTCGCCGTACGCTCAAAGGACGGCACCGCCGCCTATGGATCGCTCAAAGCATATGGGGACCCCAATCGCCGCTCTGAGGAACGCAATGCCTGGATTGAATACCTTGCTACGGAAAGCGACGATTCGGTTTTGGGTCCCGAGGAAGTAGACATCCATGAGTAGCACCATCATCGACGAGACCGTCATCCTACGCTACCTGCTTGACGACGACGAAGTCCTGTCACCGCGCGCCGCCAAGGTCATCGCCACCCGCACCGCTCGTGTCTACCCCGAAATCATCACGCGCGTCGTAGTCACGCTGCGCGACGTCTATAAGGTTCCCCGCGTTGAGATTGCTGCGGCCATGAAAAGGCTGCTCGATGACGTCATGGTCGACGAGCCCACCGTTGTCGCCCTTGCCGTCAAACTCTTTGGCAAGACTCATATGGACTTTACCGACTGCCTCCTCGCAGCCCGAACCGCCATCTACAACGATGATGTCGTGAGCTTTGGCAAACCCATCATCCAAGGCATGATCGATTACCGCTGTAAACGCCAAACCGCAGCCGACGCCCGCGGCCACAGCACCGACGCCACCATCGACAAGCTCCGCCACCACGGTCGCCACTAACCGGCAGGCAACAGCATCGCCCGCCCCTCAGCCCCATCCCCTACCTAGGTTGCGGTGAAATAGTTCCTGGATTTAGGCTTATTCGAGCTTTTCAGGAACTATTTCACCGCAACTTTCTGTAAGGGTGGTTTTTAGTGCCGCCGAGGGGCACAAATCAACCGTTTGCCGATTTGTTTGGCTCTGACTCATGACTCTGACCTGCCCCGTCAAGCTTTTGGTCAGTTCATGGCAAGGTCTGGCGGACCAAATATGGGATAGCGTAGTGTCATTCACTCCCCCTCGAGACCATGGGGTCGAAAATGAGTCACGATAAACGCTGTTCAAAACCGCAAGTAGAGCTGTTCTTCCGGTTATTCGAGGCCCATCATGGCGGGCATCTGTTTGTAGCTACCAAAAAATGGGATGAACGCTGTGCCTACGCGCTCATGCAAAAAGAGATGATTATTCGACTCTACAACCATGTCTACGCTGATCCCGCGTATTGGAATGACCTCGGCATCGAAGATCGCGTCTTTCAATTGGCATCCGCTATTGCGGTCGTTGAACCGGATGCAGTGTTTTGTGGAGCAACGGCGGCACTGCTCTATGGCATCGGTTCTGCATATTCGCTTCTCGACAAGGTGCAAGTACTGCTGCCGCGTTCCACCAGGCGTGATACGTATGAATTCGTTGAATATCGTCGCTGGCGGCCGGGCGACGTATGGCAGCTCGGCCCGTTTACGTTAACGGATCCATATCGCACGGTGGTCGATATCGCCCGAACGAACGCTTTTCGCTATGCGCTGGGTTATGTCGATGGCCTGGCCCGTGAGTACGGTGTCGAGCGTGAAGAATTGCGTGCATATGCACAAGCGAACTGCCGCGGACTGCACGGCATCGCGCGCGCATTTGACGTATTTGAACACATGGATGGCAGATCGGATAACGGTGGAGAATCCGAAGCACGGGCGGCAATGATTCTGGCGGGAGTTGCCGCTCCCGAACTTCAGGTTGAAATCACTCGACCGGGAAACGCCGGCTATTATTTGGCAGATTACGGCTGGCAGATGCCAAACGGCTCTTGGATGCTGGCTGAGCTGCATGGGCTAGGCAAGTTTGAGGACGATGCCCAAAATGATCCGGAACATACTGCGGCAAAAACCTATCGAGCTGCCCTCATGCGCGATGCGAACCTGCGTGCCATGGGCCACAACGTCATTCATTTCAAGCTCTCAGACACCTACGATGTCGAAGCATTTGGCGCCATGATGCGCGGCTACGGTATACCAACCACAAAACCCTACGCAGACTCCTGACCGGCTACCCTCATCTTCTCGACAGCAGAACCCATCATCGACCCAGCCCGCTCGGCCTCAATAAGTTGCGGTGAAATAGTTCCTGGATAACAGCTTTTGCGGCTAATCCAGGAACTATTTCACCGCAACTTCGATGGGGCATGTGGGGTCCCTGGCATGTATATGAAAACGGCTCTGGTCCCAAAAGGAACCAGAGCCGTTCGTCTATCTTATGGAGCGGGCGACGGGAATCGAACCCGCGTCATCAGCTTGGAAGGCTGGGGTTCTACCATTGAACTACGCCCGCAAGATATGGTCGGGACGACAGGATTTGAACCTGCGACATCCTGCTCCCAAAGCAGGCGCGCTACCAAACTGCGCCACGTCCCGAAGGTGTTGAGCAGCTAAGGTCTAAACCTTGCGTGTCCCAAAGCGAAGGAAATTATAGGGGAGACTCCCCGCCTGTGCAAGCGGCGATATTCTAGCTCCTCGAATGTGCGACAAACCGGCTGTGGAGCAGGCCGATCACAAACGCCACCACGGCAACCGGCGCCCACGCGGCTCCAATGTCTGCCAGCGGCAGCGCATCGAACGGCAGCCACGCGCCCGTAAAGAACGCATCGCGGACCGAGGTAATCACGCTCTGCACTGCGACAACGCCGCCGACCCAGACCCACACCTGCGGATGCGCGTCGCAAAAACCGTGCACCAGACCCATAAGCACCAGCACGATGGCGACGGGGTACAGGGCGTTGAGCATGGGCACCGAGAACATGAGGATCACGTCGAGACCCACGTTGGAGAGCACGCACGAAAACGCCGCGAACACAAAGGCGAGAACCGCAAAGGGACGGCGCATGGCCTCCTCGGAAGCCTCCGCTCCCCCTTCGACCACATACGTCTCGCAGAAATAGCGCGAACAACAGCTGATGAGGCCGATGCACACGTTCATGCAAGCGAGGAAGAAAATCGCAAATACCACAACCGTGCCGGCAAGGCCAAAGTGCATGGAGGCCGAACGAGCAAGGATTGCAGCGCCGTTGGTGGCGTCGGGCATCACGGTGCCGAGCTGCATACCGGCAAGTGCCAAGCCGCAATAGATGATGGCCATGAGCACGCCGGCGATCACACCGGAGCGCGAAATTTCAAAAGCGACGCGCTTGTCATCGGTAACGCCCAGCTCATGGATGGTCTCGGCGATGATGATGCCAAAGGCGAGCGACGCAAGCAGGTCCATGGTCTGATAGCCGGTCAAAAAGCCCTGCACGGCAGCACCGGCATTATAGGGAGCCTGTGGCGCGGCAGCCGGTCCCAGCGGCGAGATCACGGCAGCACCCACGACCAGCACGATGAGCGCAATGAGCGCGGGGCCCGTAATGCGGCCGAGCACGCGCGTGATGACGCCGGGACGCAGCGTGAGCGCAAATGCGACCACGAAGAATCCGACGGCAAACACCAGGCGAGCCGTGGCGAGCGAGACGCCCTCGGGCAGCAGCGGCACCAGCATCTCGAAGGCTGTGGAGCTCGTGCGCGGAATGGCCAGGCACGGGCCGATAGCCAGATACACCGCCGCGACAAAGAACTCGCCGAACTTGGGATGCACGCGGCCGGCAAGCTCGCGCGCCGTTCCGGCAAGTGCCACGGCGATAAAGCCCATGACGGGCAGGCCGATGGCGGCAATGAGAAAGCCAAGCATGGCGACCGGCGTGGCAGAACCTGCCTGCAGCGCCAGCAGCGGCGGAATAATAAGGTTACCGGCACCAAAGAGCATCGAGAACAGGGCGATGCCGACGGTGACGACATGGTCGGAGCGCAGACCGCGCGGTGCGGATGAGGCCATAGGCACACCTTTCGGGTTGAAACAAAAACGGGACGGGCAAAATACCCGTCCCGCAAGTATATACGCTTTAGCAGACTAAATCGCGCAAAGCTTCAATCTAGCCGCCCCTTTTGAGCCGTTACGCGTCCGAGCGACGGCGACGCAGCAGCTCGAGTCCCAGCGCGACAAGCGCAACGGCGCCTGCAGCGACGGCGACGGCCAATGGCGCACGATCGCCCGTGTCGGCGAGCTGCTGAGCGCTCGACTTGGAAGATTCCTTCTTGCCGGAGTTTTCCGCGCCCGATGCCTTTGCCTTATCAGCTGCGGAGTCATCCGAACTACCGGGTTTTGTCGGATCCTTTGAATCCGGCTGGTCGGAATCGGGCGTTCCGGGCTTTTCCGGCTCTGGCTTGCTCGGGTTGTCAGGCTCAGGCTTATCCGGGTTATCCGGGTCCGGCTTGTCCGGCTGATCAGGCTCCGGTTTGTCGGGCTCAGGCTTGCCCGGATCAGGCTGGTCAGGCTCGGGCTTGTCCGGGTCCGGCTTGTCCGGATCGGGTCCATCGGGCTTGTCCGGATCGGGAACCACCGGGTCCGGGTCGACAGGCTCCTGCTTCTTCTTCACCGTCAGCGTACCGGGCTCAACCGTGACATCGAAGTTCGGGTCGGCGACCGTCGCCCCGATCTGGTACTCGCCCGCCGGGGAACTCTCATCGGCGACGCAGGAGTACTCGACCTTCAAGCCCGAGGTATCAGCCGAGCTCTTTAGGCTCGAGGTAAAGGCGGGATTCATCTCTCCCTCGAAGCGTTCAACATCGTCGACCTTCACCTTAAGCTTCGCCGGCGCAATCTTGAACTTGCGCGAGGCGGCGCCGATATACCCGTTGCTTCGCAGCGTGGCAACGGCGCGATACGTGCCGGCATCGGTCGGGGCCTCACTCGACGAATAGTGCGTGCCGCCCGTCCCGTAATACCTGACCCTCAGGTCACCTTCGCAGGCCTTGGGAACCCCCGTGATCTTAGGCGATTGAGCATCACCGCTATAGACGAAGTTGCCGCCATCAAATGCAAGCTCGACCCGCTTCGCCTGAACGACCAGAATGAAGTGTGCGGTCACGGTCTTGCCATGAGCGTCCTTGCATGTGATGTCAAAGGTAGACACCCCGGCCTTGGACGGGGTGCCCGAGAGCGTCAGACCGCCCGCCGTGCGGGTGAGCTTAAACCCGTCGGGGAGCTTAGCGTCGTCCCACGTGTACTCATACGGAGCTTCGCCACCCGCTGCACCCGCAATCGTCGCGCGATACGTGCTATGCGCACGTGCGACCGGCAGCAGACCGCCGTTGAACACAAGGGCATCCCGGGGCACAACGGAAACGACGGCACGATCGCTTTCCACCTGCGCCTCGGTACCAAGGTAGCGCTGAGTGACGCGGCAGAAATACTCGCCGGCGCAATCCTCATTGAGGCCCTCGATGAGAAACGTCTCCCCCGTCTCGCCCTCGAGCGCCACGGCCTCGCCGCCCACCATGTGGAACCACTGATAGGAAAGTTCGACATCGGCGGCGGAACCCGTGGACGAGGACGCGTGGTCGAGGACGCCCTTGCCCGCCTCGGCAGCAACCGAGAGCACGGCAGCATCGCCCTCGTGGGCGCTCGCATCCTGCGGCTGGGCGATCATCTTCGGAGCGTCCGCCTTCACGAACTCGAATGTGACCTCCTGCGACGCGGTGACGCCACTCAGCGAGACCTCGTACGCTCCACCCTCATAGTCGGAGATATCGAGATCGACGGCCTTGTCCGAGCCGGCTTCCGTGACCGTCACTCGCTCGAGGTAGCAGCCCTCGTCGGGCGTCGCCGAGAGCGTCACATCTCCGCCCGCATCAACGGTGACGGAAGCGTTGTCAACCGAACCGTTGACCGCCTCTGCCGTCACCTCAAAGCGCTCGGGCTTGTCCGGGTTATCGGGCTCGGGGTTATCAGGGTCGGGATTATCGGGATCCGGCTTGGGGCCCGGATCAGGATTATCAGGTTCAGGGTTAGGATCCGGGTCGGGGTTGGGATCCGGATCAGGCTGATCGGGGTCCGGATTGTCCGGATCCGGAACCACCGGGTCGGGATCGACGGGCTCCCGCTTCTTTTTCACCGTCAGCGTTCCGGGCACGACCTCGACATCGAAGTTCGGGTCGGTGACCGTCGCGCCGATCTGGTACTCGCCAGCAGGAGAGCTCTCATCGGCATCACAGGAGTACTCGACCTTCACACGCGAAGTGTCAACCGCACTCTCCAGGCTCGAGGTAAACGCTGGGTTCGCCTCTCCCTCGAAGCGCTCAGCGTCGTCAACCTTCACCTTGAGCTTTGCCGGAGCGATCTCGAACTGGCAGATAGCGGCACCGATGTAGCCGTGGCTGCGCAGCGTGGCGACAGCGCGGTACGTGCCGGCATCGGTCGGGGCCTCCGTCGAGGAATATTGCGTGCTTCCGGTACCGAAGTACCAGACCCTAAGGTCGCCCTTGCAGACCTTAGGGGCACCGGAAACTTCAGGCGTCTGCGGTGCGCCATTAAAGGTATAGTCGCCATCCGTAAACGTAAGTATTACGTGCTTTGCCTGGACAACGAGCGCAAAGCGGGCGGTCATGGCCTCGCCACGAGCATCCCTGCACGTGATATCAAAGGCGGAAACGCCCGTCTTGGACGGGATGCCCGAGAGCGTCAGACCGCCCGGTGTACGAGAAAGCTTGAGCCCGTCGGGGAGCTCCGTCTCATCCCATGCGTACTCGTACGGAGCCTTGCCGCCCGTGGCCCCGGCAATCGTGGCGATGTACGTGCCGTGCGCACTCGCTGCCGGTAGCAGGTCGCCGTTGAACACAAGGGTGTCCCAGGCAACGACGGAGACGGAAGCACAATCACTGTCCGCCTGCTTCTCAGTACCAAGGTAGCGTTGAGTGATGCGGCAGAAGTACTCGCCGGCTTTCTCGTCATCGAGATCCGCGAGCGAGAGCGCCTCCCCCGTCTCGCCATCGAGCGCCACGGCCTTGCCATTCGCCATGCGGAACCACTGGTAGGAAAGCTCAACCTCGCCAGCGCAACCCGTGGACGAGGCCGCGTGGTCGGCGACGTTCTTGCCTGCCTCGGCAGCGACCGAGAGCGCGACGGCATCGCCCTCGTGGACGCTCACGTCCTGCGGCTGCGCGACCACACGCGGAGCGTCCGCCTTCGCAAACTCGAACGTGACCTCCTGCGATGCGGTGACATCGCTCAGCGTGACCTCGTACGCCCCGCCCTTGTAATCAGAAATGTCGAGGCCAACGGTCGCATCCGAGCCGGCCTGCACGACCGTCACGCGCTCGAGGTAGCAGCCCTCGTCGGGCGTCGCCGAGAGGGTCGCGTCCCCGCCCTCAACAACCGAAACCAAAGCATTGTCGACCGAACCGTTGACTGCCTTCGCCGTCACCTTGTAGTGCTCGGGCTTCTTCTTGACCGTCAGCGTGCCGGGGTCGACCGCGGCATCAAAGTTCGGATCGGCGACCGCCGCGTCGATCTGGTACTCACCCGCCGGCGATTTCTCATTCGCCGAGCAGAAGTACGTGACCTTTACGTCCGACGTGTCGCAACGGCTCACCAAGCTGGAGGTAAATTCGGGGTTCTTCTGACCCTCAAAGCGCTCGGCATCGTCGACCTTCACCAGCAGCTGAGCCGGCGCAACAGCAACCGTCAGTTCAACGTCTTCGGCAGCAAGATAGTTACGCGAGGCAGCGACATGGGCGACAACACGCGCCGTACCGGCGGCCTTCACCGTCGCGCAGCGTCCCTTAATCGAAACCGGGCTCGCATCGTCATCGGAATCGACCAGCTCAAAGCTCACGGGAGTCTGGGCAACGTTGTTAAACACAATGGGGTCTCCACCGTATACACCCGAATAGCTCGTCGTTCCCGTAATAACCTGGCTTGCCTTTGTAATCGAGAACTCGGCGGACTTTTACCCTGATAGTTGGGGTCAGTCACCGTAACCGTGACGCGGTAGTTGCCACTGTCGCACGGCTCCAGCGCCGTCGGACCATAGGACATTCCATCTATACCTCGATAGGCAACGGAATAGGCAGACGCATCAAGACCGGCAACCGCAACCGCCGCACCGTGTCGTGCGCCATCGTATGTCACATCAGCCGTCTCGATCGAAATATCGACCGGGGCCTTCTCGATCGTGAAGTCACAGGAGGCATTACCGACATATCCCTTGGCGTCGAGCGTCACCACCGCACGATACGTGCCGGCATCCACCGGCGCCTGATCCGACGAGTAATGCGTATCGCCCGCGCCGGCATACGTTAGTTCGACATCGTCCTCGCAACCCTCGGGCACGCCCGAAAGCTCCGGGGCCTGCGCCGTCGCATTGTAGGTAAAGGTCTGACCCTCAAATGCAAGCGGGGCTTTCTTCGCCTTCACGAGCAGCACAAAATGCGCTACGCGCTTATTACCTAGGTCATCGGTACACCTAATCTTGAAGCTATGCACACCCGTAGCCGCAGGCACGCCCGAGAGCACCAAGGCGCCCGATCCGTCATCTGCCAGCGTCAGCTGCATGCCCTCAGGAACCTCAGCATCATCCAAGTTATACGCATACGGTGCCTTGCCGCCCGTAGCGCCGGCAATCTGCGCACGGTATTCATCGTGAGTCGTCGCCACCGGCAGCACACGCCCGTTAAACACAAGCGTTTCTCGGGGCACGATGGATACCTTCGCATGTTCGGTATCCGTCTTTGTCACCGTGCCCAGGTAGCTCTGCGTAATGCGGCAGAAGTACTCGCCCTCGTTCTCGCTGTCGAGCTGGGCAATCGAGAGGGCCTCCCCCGCCTCGCCCTTCAGCGCCACCGCCTTGCCACCATCATCAGACATGCGATACCACTGGTAGCTCAGCTTGACGCCTGCAGCGGATCCAGATGACACGGCCGCATGGACGCGAACGTTGCGCCCCGCCTCGGCGGCGACCGAAAGTTCGACCGGATCGCCCTCGTAAGCACTCGCATCCTGCGGCTGCGCAAGGACCTGTGGAGCCGCTGCCTTCGCAAACTCGAACGTGACCTTTTGCGGAGCACTCACGCCACTCAGTGTAACCTCGTACGCCCCACCCTTATAGTCAGAAATATCAAGGTCATAGGCATTGCCGGCCGAACCGTCATCACCTGCCTCTTCGGCAACGGTCACGCGCGTCAGGTAGCAGCCCTCATCGGGCGTCGCCGAAAGCGTCACCTTACCATCCGTAGCGACCAAAGCAGACTCCGAATCAACCGATCCGTTGACCGCTCGGGCCGTCACCTTGTACTTAGGCGCCTCCGCAAAGCGCGCCTCGACGGTCATGTTGTCCTCGGGGACAAACGTCCAGGTAGCATCCGTGCTCAGCGGCTCATCGCCCAACGACCCGTCATCATTGCGCGCATACCACCCATCGAACACATACCCCGCATCGGGAACGGCAGTCAGGGTCGTGGACTCACCGTTCTCGACTTCGTTGGTCACGGCATAGCCCAGAGATTCGTCCTCGGAGGAGCCCTCGACGTGTCCGCCCTGACGCGGATCAACCGCCGTCACCGACATCGTCGCCCGTTCATAAACGGCCGTAAAGGTTCGGTTGCCAAACACCACGCGGTTAATGACCGGCGTAAAGCCAACGGGCATGCCGTTCTCATCGACCCAGTATTTAAACTTCCAACCCTTATGCGGCACGGTAAACATAATCGCCGCGGAGTGGTAGGAGCCACCCGTACCGAGCGCTACCATCGAAAAGCCAGCATCCTTAGGATACGTAGCGACCTGAACATCGCAGCCCGTCTCGTAGAACACGGCCGTAAGCTGCTTATTCTCCTTGGCGGTACCGATATAGAAAGCGCTGTAGCTCACCGTAACACCCGCATCGTCGACCCAATGCGAGAAGTGGTACTTCTTCCACGGGATCGCAATCGCCATAAACATGTCGCCCCTGTCGTAGGACCTGCTGCCGGCAGGAATGCCGTCGACCAGAAGGGCCGTACCGCGGAAGATGGACGAGCCAGTGACGGTAATGGTCACCTGTCCATCGGATTCGAACTGCGCGTAGTACGTTATGTCTTGCGTGGCGGTCACATCGAGGGTCGTCGCGGTCTCGACAATCGAGGTGCCCTCCTTATCGGTGCTCCAGCCCACAAAGCGATAGCCCATACCGGCAACAGCGGACAGTTCCACCTGGTCGCCCACGGCAAAGCTACCGCTGCCCGTAATACGGCAGCCCCTGTTCGAAGCCTTGTCCTTCACCACGACCTCGCCCGTAACGGTCACCTCGTACGGATCGGCAAACACGGCCTGGAGCTCCAACGTATCGTCCTCGAGCCCCTCGACCATATCCTTGTCGAGCTTAACCCAGCAATGGGCGTCGCAGCTCAGCAGCAACTTGTTGACCTCGGCATCCAGGACATACCAACCGGCAAAACGTTTGGTTCCCATAGGCGTAGCGTTGAGTTCGACCGTATCACCGAATTGATAGGAGCCCTCGCCGCTCAGGGTGCTAACGCTATCGTCACTCGCGCTCAAAACGACCTGATAGGACTTGGGCGTAAAGGTCGCCGTATAGGTGGCGTCACCCGCGACTTTAACGGTATAGTCGGCGTTCTCGCTGACTGTCTCGCCCTTGTCGTCCGTCCAACCCGCAAACGAATACCCGGTGTTGGCGATCGCACGAAGCGTTGCGCGGTCGCCAGCCTCATAGCCACCAAAGCCGCTCACGGCTCCGCCCTCGGCAGGCGAAGCAACGGTATGCACGACATACGAACCCGACGCAAAGACGGCATAGAGCGACGTATCCTCACGCACGGTAAATCGATAGGTTTTCTTGGAGCTCACGCATGTGCCGTTACGGAACCAGCCCACAAAAGCCGTATCCTCGGCGGCGACCGCACGCACGGTTACGACCTGTCCAGCGGCATACGCCCCCGCGCCCTCGACCGTGCCCATGCTCTCTTCACACGAGACGTCCACCGTATATTGTTTTGCCGAGAACACGGCCTGGAGCGCCGTGTCAGACGTCGGCACCACGTGATAGGTGATGTCGCGGCTTACCACGGCGCCCGAGGCATCGGCCCAATACTCAAACGCATAGCCCGAAAGCGCATGCGCGGTCAGCGTGGCGGCATGCCCCGCCTCAACGGTATCTGTGCCCTCGACCCAGCCGGCGACGCTCGATTCGGCCAGCGAACCGGTGCCGGAACCGACTACCGCCGTGGCGTCGACTTCATAGCTTTTTGCCATAAAGCGAGCGACGTGCACATGGCTGCGCTCCTGGTGGCAGGTGAACTCCGCATCGGCAGACTCAAACGTGCCGTCGGCCGTATACCAACCAGTAAAGACGTAACCGGGATTGGGCGTCGCCTTAAGGGCAACCTCCGCGCCGCGGTCGGCAAGGATTCGGCTCGCCTTGACGGTGCCGCCCTCCGCAGGATCGGCGAGAGGCACGCAGACGGTATCGATCGGCACAAAGGCCGCGGTAATAACGCAGTGTCCGGTTTTACCGCGAGCCTTCGCAACCAACGAGGTCTCGTGCTTAAGGCTCTTCAGGCGACCATTGACGTACCAACCCCAGAACAAAAACCAGGATGGGCCTTAGCCGTCAGATGAAGGGTCTCCCCTAATTTGAACGTATCGGTCGTAGGCTTCACCACGGTCCCATTACACGTCACGGTACCGCCGAGCCACGAATCGGCCGTGACCATGACCTCGGGTTTTGAGTCGGTAAAGATCGCGGTATAGGTATCGCTCTTGGTGACCTTAACGACTAGCTCGGCAGATTCGTACTCCTTACCGGAGTCATCCTTCCAATGGTCAAAGCGGTAGCCGTCATTGGCCTTCGCCTTGAGCATCACCGTGTCGCCATATCCGCAGGTAACCGAAGATACCCCCGGGTGCCCCTCAATCTCAACCGTACCGCGCTCCACAAAGGTCTTCTTGGCCTTCGCCGTCACGGTATAGGTATTTTCCTCAAACACCGCGCGCACGGTGCATTCCACGTCCTCGGGATAGAACTCGAGATAGCTGGGGTCGGTACCCAAAAGCAGGTCCGTCTTGGCGTCGTACCAGCCCTTAAAGGTAAACTGTTTGCTCGCCTCCGCCGTGAGCTCAATGCTCAGCGTGGCAGGCTCGCCCTTCATGCAGTAGCCCTCACCGTGCACCATATATTTGCCCGCCATGGCCGCGGCCGGCTCAACGACAACGTCCACCTTGCAGGCACGCGTAAACTTCGCCTGGACCACGCAGTCGGTAATGGGCTCAAAGGTATACGAACGCTCGCTCGAAACCAGCGTCGACGTTGTATCCGAGCCACCATTGCTCAGATACCAACCGTCAAAGATATAGCCCTCGGATGGCGTAGCCTCCGCGGTCACGCGTTCACCCTCGGGGACCTCGAGAACCATGCCGGCAGTCTCGCCGCGCTTCAGCGTAACGGTGCCGCCCTCGAGCGGGTCAGCCTCGGCACGCACAGTATGCGCATCCCTGCCGTCCATTACAGCCTCAATTCGGGCATTCCCGTTAACGCGGTATTCGCAAACTTCCTGCTTGTTGGCAATCGTGATGCCCTGCGCATCGGTTTCGCGCCACTCTACAAACCGGTACGTTTTCTCTGGATTGTCGGGGCGCACCTTGGGCCGCATCGTAAACGTGAGAATGTCGCCATCCTTCGCGCGAACCTTGCCATCCACAACCGGCACGCCATCGCACAGCACCTCGGCGCTGTCGAAGGGATCGGTATTCACCAGGATGGTCTTATCCGCCTTGCGGAAGCGTGCAACCAGATGGCGGTCGACCTCGGCCTTGAAGATATACGTACGCTCGGGCGAAACCTCGATGCCGTCCTCGAACCATCCCACAAAGGCATAGTCGGGACCCTCGCTCGCGGTGACCATAGCCTGATCGCCACGCGTAATACTCTGCTTTACAGGGCTTGCGGTGCAGCCTGTCGAAAAATCGGCCTGAATGCCATCGGCTTCGGCAACCGCCGTAATCTCGACTTTTTTCTCGAAAACGGCCGTCATTTTTACGACCTCGGGCGTCAGGTCCGTGATCGTCATCGTCTTGAGAGGAGATGTCGAGACCTCGACGCCATTCTCTTTCCAACATACGAAGCGATAGCCTGGATTTGCGACAGCCTCGAGCGTGGCGACCGTCCCCTCATAGTGGATACCGCCTCCGGTAACGACGCCGCCCACCTCGGGCTGCGCGGTGGCAATTATTTCGATCTTATGGTCGCCATGAGGCTTGGGCTTCTTGTGGTCGTCGATGATGTCCTTAATCTCCTTGAGCACCTTGGTGCCCACAGCGGCAACATCCTCGATGTTGTCGGCCATACCGATCTCAATCACTGCATCGGCCGCGATGGGGTCGACGATCTCGCCCAAGCCATACATGGTAGCGAGAACGGCCGCAGCCGTAATCGCGGCGATGAGCGCGGCCTTAAGCGCCGCGAGTGACTCGTCGGGGTCAGTCGCCTCGCGGAAATGCGCGGTGTACTGCACATCTCCCTCGAGCACAAACGTGTAGGACGGACCATCGTCGCCGGTAAAGACAACGTTGCCGAGGGCATCGGTCGCGTAGTCAAACACATAGCCAGGCATTGGCACCGCCACGACCGTTACGCGCGACCCGATGCCGTACAGACCGGTGGAAAGGAACTGCCCGAGCGGCTGCCCGTTCTCATCGACCCCATCCACACTCAGCACAACGCTCGCCTGCGGAGCGCAGTATCGCGGAGTGATCTCAATCCTAGCGTCAGTCTTGTCCTCGGACACAATCGCGTCCGCCTTGTCCACCGTATAGGTAAAGTCGAGCTGATCGCTCGCGGCGTACGCATCATCGCCCTCGCCCAGATACCAGCCCAGGAACAGAGCGTTATCCGTGGCGGCGGAAAGCTCAACCGTCTCGCCGGCATTGCGATAGCAGTTTTGCGCGGTAACGCTCAGGTGCGCAAAGTCCTGCGACGAGTCGGTCGCCTGCGCATCGTTGGCATGCACCGCATAGTCCTTGAGCTTAAAGCGAGCCTCCAGGGACAGGCCCTTATCTGGCGTAAACGTGCAAACCGCTTCCTTGGAGATGTACTTGCCGGACTCGGTGTCATACCAGCCCTTAAACGTGATGTTGTCATTGAGCATCCCCAAAGCACCGGCATCGAGCGTGACCCCGGCACCTGCATCGATCGTCGTCGCGCCGGAAACATCGGGCAGCTCAACGCCGTCCATCAGTTTGTGTTCGCCTTTATCGATCGTTTGGGCATAGGAGATCTGGAACGACGTCGGCTCAGGCTTCTTAAGCTGTAGCGTGCCCTTGGTCTGGGTTTCAAAATGTGAATAGCCGTCGTCATACACGAGCTTTACGGGTTGTCCGTCCATCGACTCGTCGAAGACGTCGCCGTCACAGGGAGTTGCCGTTAGGTACTCACCCAGTTCTTCCTTTATGAGCGCCTCGTAGTCCCAAATCGATACCGAATGCGGGTAATCGAGCTCGACGCTCATGCCCTCGAGCGAAATGGTGTCCCCCGGCTCATAGGTCATGTTGCTGGGGTCGCATGAGATCTCAACATTCTCGAGCACCTTGCCCACCGGGACGGGCAGGCAGCCGTTGCACCTCTCCCAAACAGCCTTGGGCTCTCCCTTGCTGTACTTTGGAATCATCTTTGCGGGGACCATGACGGTCATGTTGTATTTGGGGAACGTGTCGGTGTTAATGAGCACCGCATGGTTGCACCCAAAGAACACGGTCTCGAGATTGGTACTGCCAAACGCCTTTTCCGGCAACTCCTCGATCTTGGAGTTATATGGCAGCGTCAGCCCGCCGCTCAAGTCGGTGCCGTAGAAGCAGGTGTGGCCAAGCGTTTCGACCGTTGTGTTGCTCTCGAGCCCTGTGGTAGCAAGGTTCGAGCAGAACCTGAACGCGCAAACGCCAATCGATGTAATGGAGGCATTCTTGTCCAGGCCGGTATCGGTCAGAGCCTTGCAGCCTTCGTAGGCTCTGTCGGGAATCGATGTGAGGCCGACAACCTTGTCGAGCCCCGTGGACACCAGCCCACTGTCGGCAAACGCGGCATAGCCCATCGAGCCAATGGTAGTAGTCTCGCTGATGTTCAGGCTCGTAAGCGACTTGCAGCCATAGAATGCCTCTTTCCCGATGGTGCCGATGGTCATACCGGAAAGGCTGATATCGGTGAGATTCGGGCAGTTATAGAAGGCGTGCAATCCAATTTTAGAAATGGAGCTATTCTCAAAGCGCACTGAACGCAGATTGGTAGAGTCGGCACAGAGCTGTGCGTCGACTTCATCCACCCCGTAATCGACAATCAAATTCGTTACCATTCGACCGTCGACGGAGTTCTCGCGCGGGCTGTTCTCATCGATTTCTACTGTAAGATTTCCGTTTGCGTCGCACGGATACAGATAGTAGTTGGGCATGAGCTTGGCATACTCGTAGGCCGCCTGCTGGAGGTTACCCTTGCTGTACGCGACAAGGCGCGTGTAGCCATCGTCGTACACGAGCTGTATAGGTTCTCCGTCCATCGACTCGTCGAAGACATCACCATCGCGGGGGGTCGCCGTAAGGTATTCGCCGAGTTCTTCCTTTATGAGCGCTTCGTAGTCGCTATCCATCGTCGAATGAGGATATTGAAATGTGACACTCATGCCCTCGAGCGAGATCTTTTCCCCCGGCTGATAGGCCATCTTGTCGGGATCACGCGAGATCTCAATCTTTTGGAGCATCTTGCCTACGGGGACGGGCAGGCTACCATTGCAACTCTCCCAAACCTCTTTGGGGCGACCGCTTGCGTATTGCGAAACCATCTTGGCAGGGACCATGACAGTCATGTTTTGCTTGGGGAACGTGGTGGAATTAATGAGCACCACATGGTCGCATCCAAAGTACACAGTTTCAAGCTTAGAGCCATAGAACGCACGACCCGGCAGTTCCTCGATCTTGGAATAAAGGGGCAGCGTCAGCCCGCCGCTCATATTGGTCCCGGAGAAACAACCTTCGCGGAGCGTCTTGATCGTCGTATTGTTCTCGAGTCCCGTCGTCGCAAGGCGAGAGCAGTTTTTGAACGCATTAACGCCGATTGATGTGATAGATGTGTTCCCTCCCAGACCGGTATCGGTCAGAGCGCTGCAGCCATTATAAGCGTTCTCAGGAATCGAACTGAGACCAACGACCTTGTCGAGACCCGTAGATCGCAGCCCGCTCCAGGCAAACGCGGCATCGCCCATAGAGCCGATGGTAGCAACGTCATTAATGTTCAGGCTCGTAAGCGATCCGCACCCAGAAAACGCCTCTGTTCCGATGCCCCCAATGGTCATGCCGGAAAAACTGATATCGGCGAGATTCGAGCAACCAGAAAAGGCGTGTAGTCCAATTGAAGAAATAGAGCTGTTCTCAAAACGTACCGAGCGCAGACTGGAGGAGTACTCACAAATATATCCGGGGACCCCATCCACTCCGTAATCAACGATCAGGTTGGTCACCAATTTACCATCGACAGAGTTCTCATACGGGTCGTTTCCATCGATCTCTACCGTAACGTTTCCGCTTGCATCACACGGATACACATAGTCGTTCGGCATAAGCTTGGCATACTCATAGACCGTTGGGTCCTCATACACGAGGGAATCGACTTCGCTGTCATCGGACGAGGGTTCCGCCGTAGCAGCCAAGCTCTTTGCAGCATCGGAGTTGGTCGCGGAGCTCGAAAGGTCTTGGGCCAAGCTCGACGTGGAAGTGCTGGTATCCGAGCTGGACGATTCGTCCTGAGCGTTATTCGTTTGGTCGGAAGTTGTGGATGAGCTGCCCTCGCTCGAAGACGACGCGTTATCGACCGCATCGACATCAGCGTCAGAGCTCGAGTCGGTCTCTTGGGCCTCGCTCTCGACGGCGACCGCCCCGGCATCATCGGCATAGGCCGCGCGGGGCGCAAGGGGTATCGAGGTCACGACCATCGCAACCGAAAGATAGACAACCAAAAACCTATAGAGGGCAGCAGTGATCCTGTTCATAGGAACCTTCCCGCAATTCGCAAAGATACAGAGTCCCAGTGTGGGCCATCATTTCACATTACCCTGTATAAGCGACAATGCGGGAAGGTAGCGTAAACGGTTTATCTAAGGGCGCAAAAGGTTGGTCTAATCGCAGCTCAAATCGCGCAGAGCCTCAATCGCCATGTTGACTTCCTCGGCCGTGTTGAAGTAACCAAACGAGAACCGAACCACGCCCTGGCGCTCGGTTCCCAGCGCGCGGTGCATGAGCGGAGCACAATGGGCGCCGGGGCGCGTCGCAATTCCCCACCCTTGCATGAGCGCGTCCGAGATCTCGGCAGAGTCGATATCGCCCACGTTGAGTGAGACGATCGCCGAGCGCGCGGGTTGGTCAAACGCACCGTAGAGCGCAATGCCGGGGATTTCGCGAACACCGGCGAGAAAGCGATCGGCCAGGGCGCGTTCGTGAGTCGCAATCGCTTCAACCCCACCCTGAGCCTCGATAAAATCAAGGCCTGCGGAAAGGCCCGCTATGCCGTGACCGTTGAGTGTACCGGCCTCCAGGCGCGTGGGCCACTCCATGGGCTGCAATGCATCGAAGCTGTGCACGCCCGTGCCGCCCATGGCCCAGGGCGCCACGTCGACGCCCTCCGCCACGGCCAGGCCGCCGGTGCCTTGAGGTCCCATGAGCCCCTTGTGGCCGGTAAAGCACACGACGTCAAGTCCCATGGCATCCATGTCAATCTTCGCCGTGCCGGCAGACTGCGAAGCATCGACGATCACAAGCGCGCCGGCCGCATGCGCGATGGCAGCCACGCGCGAAACGTCGACCGCGTTGCCGGTCACATTGGAGGCGTGCGTCATCACCACAGCACGCGTGCCCGGCGTGACCAACCGCTCGAGCTCGTCGTAGTCGAGCACGCCGTTCGCGTCGCAGCCCGCATGCTCAACGGTCACGCCCTGCTCTGCCGCCAGGC
>CAJMNP010000002.1 GCA_905214895.1 uncultured bacterium
GAGGTGCCCCGGGAATGCTCGTTTATGTTCGCGGCGCCGGCGATATCGCCACGGGCGTCGCCGCTCGCTTGGTGCGCTCCGGCGTGTCGGTCGTTATGGCCGATATCGCGGTTCCCACGTGCATCCGTCGCACAATCTGTTTTTGCGAGGCCATTCGCCTGGGCGAGGTCGAGGTCGAAGGCATTCGCGCTCGCTTGGCACAGACGCCGGCTGAGGCGCTTGCGATTACCGAGGCTGGAGACGTCGCCGTTGTAGTGGACCCCCAGGCCAAGATGCTCGGCGAGTTGAAACCCGCGGCTGTGGTCGACGCGATTTTGGCTAAGCGCAACTTGGGCACCACGCGCGACATGGCGCCTGCCGTCATCGCCGTGGGGCCGGGCTTTACCGCGCCGGTTGACTGCGACGCCGTGGTCGAGACCATGCGCGGGCATTTTCTCGGCCGTGTCATTACCCAAGGTTCGCCCCAGCCCAACACGGGCGTGCCGGGCATGATCGCCGGCTATGGCAAGGAGCGCGTTATCCACAGCCCCGCCGCCGGCATGTTTCGGTCCGACCGCACCATCGGCGACATCGTGAGCGCCGGAGACGTGATCGGGTATGCGGGTGATACTCCCATGGTCACGCAGATCGATGGCTGTCTGCGCGGGCTTTTGGCGAACGGCGTGCAGGTGACTGAGGGCTTTAAATGCGCCGACGTCGATCCGCGCGGCGATGCCAGCTATATCAACTATATTTCGGACAAGGCGACGTCGGTCGGCGGCGGCGTGCTCGAGGCACTCGCTATGCTCACCGATGTCTTTAGAGGATAGAAGGCGGCAATGGAAAAGCTCGATGTGGTGAATGCGGCGCTTGCCGCCCTGCGTGCTGGCGAGACGTGCGAGCTCGTGGTCGTGGCCGGCACGGCGGGGTCATCGCCGCGCGGCGTGGGCGCCTGGATGGCCGTCTTTGCCGATGGCAGCCAAGCGGGCACCATCGGCGGCGGCAAGATTGAGCTCTTTGCGCTGGACGAGGCGCGCGAGCTGCTGGGCGCAGGGCAATCGCGTCTGGTCCGCTACACCATGGGCGGCGAGAACTCCGATACCGGCATGATCTGCGGCGGAGCCATCTGCCTGTGCTATCTGCACCTGGATGTATCGCAGGCGCCGTTGTTCCAGTCGATTGCCGACGTCTTGGCGTATCGACGCATCGGCGACTTCGTCATCGACTTTGAGCCGTTTATCGCGAGCGCGCTCGAGGGCGATGTGGCCAAGTACCATGGCGAGGAGTCGCGCCGCACCATAATGGGCTGCCCCGAGCTTTCGCTGGTGGAGGAGGGGAGTAAGGTCACCTACACCAACGCGGCCTCCGAGATTCCCGCGGCGCACATCGAGACGCTCTGCCCCGAGGGCCTGACCTATATCTTTGGCTGCGGCCACGTGGGTGCTGCGACGGCGCGGGTGCTCACGGCGGCGGGCTTTGCCGTTGTGGCTTGCGACGACCGCCCCGGCACACTGACCCCCGAATGGGTGCCCGGTGGCTACGACCGTCGTCTGGTCGACTACAAGAGCCTGAGCAAGCAGTGCCCCATCGGCCCGCGTGACCTAGTGGTCGTCGCCACGGCGGGTCACAAGTCCGATATCGACGTGGTGATTCAGGCCATGCGCGCCAAGCCAGCCTATCTGGGCTGCTTGGGTTCGCGCCGCAAGACTGCCTTTGTGCGCGCCCGCCTGGAGCAGGAGGGCTTTACGCAGGACCAGATCGACGGGCTGCACCTGCCGATCGGCGTTGCCATCGAGGCCGAGGATCCCGAGGAGATTGCCATCTCCATCGCCGCCGAGATGATCCACCTGCGCCGCACCAAACTCGTCCCCCGCAAGCGATAGTCTCATCCCCATATATGAGTTGCGGTGGAATAGGGACTGTTTATGCCTGTTAAGCCATCAAACAGTCCGTATTTCACCGCAACTGCTGTTTGTCCCCGGGGGATGCAGGATAGCGGGTCAAAATGCTACCTGTGTCATATGCCCTATAATGTCCGACCGTTGAGCGGCATGGGACCGCTGCTTAGGGTATGGGAGGCGCAAATGGCAGAGTCGGCAGCAGGGGATGCCCTGTTCGAGCGTACGGGAAAAGTTTCGTTTGTGCAGGTATTACCCCATGCACTGCAGCATGTGCTGGCGGCATTCGCGGGTATCGTCACGCCCGCCATCATTATCGCGTCGGTCTGTGGCTTTACCCCTCAAGAGGAAGCCGCTGTCATCCAGGCGTCGCTTGTCCTCTCGGCGCTCGACATTTTCCTTCAACAGTTCCCCATAAAAGGTGTCGTCGGTTCGGGCCTGCCCATCGTGATGGGCGCGAGCTTCACCTTCGTGCCGGCGCTCAAGGCGGTCGGTCTCGAGCTCGGCTTTGAGGCCGTGCTGGGCGCCCAGGCAATCGGTGGCGCGCTCGTCGTGCTCTTCGGCCTGCTGTTTAGGCGCGTGAGCTTTCTGTTCCCGGCCCCGGTGCTCGGCACCGTCATCTTTGTCATTGGCCTGTCACTATGCCCAGTGGCGGTTGCCTCCATGGCGGGCGGGGAGGGCGCGGCCGATTTTGGCAGTGTCACCAACTGGGCCGTCGCGCTCGTGACGTTTGTCGTTACCTTTATGGCCGGCAACTACGGCAAGGGCGCGCTTAGACTGGGCAGCATCCTGGCCGGTATCTGCGCGGGCTTTGTTTTGGCTGCGGTGTTGGGCATGGTCGATTTCTCGGCCATCGCGACTGCCAGCTGGTTCGCCCCGCCGGCTCTGGGCGCCCATCGCCTGGTGTTCGACCCGGCCGCGTGCGCCGTCGTGGGCGTTGTCGCCATTGTCAACGCCGTGCAGGTCATGGGCGAGTTTGCCGCCGTGTCGTCCGCTGCGCTCGATATCCCTGCGACCGATAGCCAGATCTCGGGTGGCCTGATCGCCAACGGCCTGGTCGGTATGCTGTCAGGCTTTTTGGGCGGCGTCCCCACGGCAACCTTTGGCCAGAATGTGGGCATTATCGCCGAGAACAAGGTCGTCAACCGCATGGTCTTTACGCTTGCCGCCGTCATCTTGCTCATCGCGGGCCTGCTGCCCAAGTGTGCGGCGGTACTCACGTCCATTCCGCAGCCGGTAATCGGCGGCGCCACGATCGGCGTGTTCGCGACCATCGGTATGAACGGTGTGGTCATGTTTGCCCGCCACGGCCTGTCTCAGCGCGATACCACGCTCATGGGTCTCTCTATCGCCTTTGGCACGGGCATTGAGCGCACGGCCGGCGCGCTTGCCGGCGCTGGATTCCCCGCATGGGTTGGCACCGTCTTTGGCGGATCCTCCATTGCTGTCGCCGCGCTCGTTGCTGTGATCCTCAACCTGGTCCTCCCGCGCCAAAAATAACGCCCCATATATGAGTTGCGGTGGAATAGGGACTGTTTAAGCCTTTTAAGCCATCAAACAGTCCCTATCTCACCGCAACTGCTGTTTTCCTCCGTGCCCTAGGGATCAATTTGTGCGGGGGAGTTGTGGAGTTGTGCAGGCAGACGAGGTTTTTCTGGAAATACGCTCTCGATGCGCGTATAGTACCGATTGTTTTGTCGGCTCCTGCTGTGTCGAGTCCAAACCGCGAAATGCCATGAGCGGCGCGGATGCAGCCAGGAGGCACGAGGACAACCCATCGTGGCCACGCCCCGTGCTTAAAACCCCAAGAAGGAGTGAACAATGGCAGAAGAGAAGTATGTGCCGCGTCTGAAGACCAAGTACAACAACGAGGTCAAGCAGCAGCTTCAGGACAAGTTCCAGTACGAGAACGTCATGATGATCCCCAAGTTTGAGAAGATCGTCGTGAACATGGGTGTCGGCGAGGCCGCTACCGATTCCAAGGCCATCGACGGTGCCGTGCGCGACCTGCGCGCCATCACCGGCCAGCAGCCGATGATCACCCGTGCCCGCAAGTCCATCGCTACCTTCCGCCTGCGCGCTGGTATGCCGATCGGCTGCAAGGTTACCCTGCGTGGCGACCGTATGTGGGAGTTCTTCGATCGTCTGACCTCCGTCGCGATCCCCCGTATCCGCGACTTCCGCGGCATCTCCGCCAAGAGCTTCGACGGCCGTGGTAACTTCTCCATGGGCGTCACCGAGCAGCTCATCTTCCCCGAGATCGACTTCGACTCCGTCGATCACCAGCGTGGTATGGACATCACTTTCGTGACCACCGCCAACACCGATGAGGAGGCCAAGGCCCTTCTGGACGCCTTCGGTTTCCCGTTCAAGAAATAGGTTCACCTGCCCTATGAGCGCCGTTCCCAGAAGGGGGCGGCGCTTGGGGCGAACAATACTCTATGTGAGGAGGATATAAGTGGCTAAGACATCGATGATCGTCAAGTGCAATCGCAAGCAGAAGTTCTCTACTCGTGAGTACACGCGCTGCCAGCGCTGCGGCCGTCCGCACTCTGTGTACCGCAAGTTCGGCCTGTGCCGTGTCTGCTTCCGCGAGCTTGCACTCAAGGGCGAGCTTCCCGGCGTTAAGAAGGCCAGCTGGTAAGTCACTACCAGCGTTTCAAGCATCAGTTTGGAACAGGGAAAACGCGCTAAAAAGGCTTTGCCGTTAAGGGCGGCGAAGAACCAAGAGCACGTGTTCATCAAGAACGAAGGAGAATCTGTATGAACCTTACAGACCCGATCGCAGATATGCTTACGCGCATCCGTAACGCTAACTCTGTGAACAAGGCCACGGTCTCCATGCCGAGCAGCAAGAAGCTCGTCGAGATCGCTCGTGTTCTGCACGAGGAGGGCTACATCGAGGGCTACGATGTCGAGGACACCGTTCCCCAGAAGACTCTGCACATCACGCTTAAGTATGGTCCCAAGAAGGCTAAGGTCATCAACGGCATCCGCCGCATTTCCAAGCCGGGCCTGCGTAAGTACACCGGCGTTGCCGACATGCCCCGCGTCCGCGGTGGCCTTGGTACCGCCATTATTTCCACCAGCCATGGCGTCATGACCGACCGCGATGCTCGCAAGCACAACGTCGGCGGCGAGATCATCGCTTACGTCTGGTAATTCGCTCGGTAGGTAGAAGGAAAGGAGATCACCGTGTCTCGTATCGGTAATAAGCCTGTCCAGATTCCCGCCGGAGTCGAAGTGGCAGTCAACGGCAACAACGTTGTCGTCAAGGGCCCCAAGGGCCAGCTCGAGCTCGATGTCTTTGAGAAGCTCGCTATCAACGTCGAGGACAACGTCCTCACCGTTTCCCGTCCCGACGACGAGCGTGAGACCCGTGCCCGCCACGGCCTCACCCGCGCCCTCATCCACAACATGGTTGTTGGCGTTTCCGAGGGCTTCGAGAAGAAGCTCGAGCTCGCCGGCGTCGGTTACCGCGTGCAGCAGAAGGGCAAGAACCTCGAGTTCTCCCTGGGCTTCTCGCACCCCGTGATCGTCGAGGCTCCCGAGGGCATCACCTTCGAGGTTCCCGACAACACCCACGTGAACGTCAAGGGTATCAACAAGCAGCAGGTCGGTCAGATCGCCGCTGAGATCCGCGGCCATCGTCCTCCCGAGCCTTACAAGGGCAAGGGTATCCACTACGTTGGCGAGCACATCCGCCGCAAGCTGGGTAAGGCCGCCAAGTAGTCGTAACCGACTCACTCGCATAAGACCAGCACCCCGTCAGGTGCTGGCAAGATCAACCTTTTTAGGAGTTTACGTATGAACAAGCATAAGGCGAAGCTGGAAGGCCTCAAGCGTCGTCAGCGTCGTGTTCGCGGCAAGGTCTCGGGTACCTCCGAGCGTCCGCGTCTTCGCGTGACCCGTACGAACGCCAACATCTATGCCCAGATCATCGACGACAGCAAGGGCTCCAGCCTGACGCTCGTCTCTGCCTCGACCCTCGAGGCCGAGTTCAAGGGCACCCACACCTCGAACAAGGAGGCTGCGGAGAAGGTCGGTCAGCTCGTTGGCAAGCGCGCCATCGAGGCCGGCATCACCAAGGTCGCCTTCGATCGCGGTGGCCGTATCTACCATGGCCGCGTCAAGGCCCTCGCCGACGGTGCTCGTGCCGCCGGTCTCGAGTTCTAGGAGGTATGTAGCACATGGCTCGTAATCAGAAGCAGCAGCGCGAGGCCTCCGAGTTCGAGGAGCGCGTCGTTTACATCAACCGCGTGTCGAAGACCGTCAAGGGTGGTCGTCGCATGAGCCTCGTCGCTCTCGTCGTCGTTGGCGACGGCAAGGGTAACGTCGGCGTTGGCATGGGCAAGTCCGCTGAGGTGCCCCTGGCCATCTCCAAGGCGTCTCTCGATGCCAAGAAGAACATGTTCCACGTGCCGGTGACCGATCAGGGCACCATCCCGCACGAGGTTCTCGGCCACTTTGGTGCCGGCCGCATCATCATCAAGCCCGCTGTCGAGGGTACCGGCGTTATCGCCGGCGGCGCTGTGCGTCCCCTCTTTGAGCTTGCTGGTATCAAGAACGTCCTGTCCAAGTCCCTCGGTACCGACAACGGCCTCAACATCATCAAGGCTGCCGTCGAGGGCCTCAAGGAGCTCTCCAGCCCTGAGGACGTCGCGGCTCGCCGTGGCCTGACGGTCTCCGAGATGTTCGTCGGTAAGGAGAACTAAGCATGGCTGACACCATCAAGATCAAGCAGGTCCGCAGCACCAACGGTTGCAAGCAGGACCAGGTCCGTACTGTCCGTGCCCTCGGTCTCCACAGGATCCGCGAGGTTCGCGAGATTGCTGACAACGAGTCCGTCCGCGGCATGATCTTCAAGGTCAAGCACCTTGTCGAGATTGTAGAGGAGTAGCAAATGCAGCTTCACGATCTTACTCCCGCGCCCGGTTCCACCAAGAACCGTAAGCGCGTCGGCCGTGGCAATTCTTCGGGTCACGGCACCACTTCTGGCCGCGGCCAGAAGGGCCAGGGTTCCCGCTCTGGCGGCACCAAGGGTGCCGGCTTCGAGGGTGGCCAGACTCCGCTGGCTATGCGCCTGCCCAAGCTTCCGGGCTTCCGCAACCCCCGTCGTATCGAGTACACCGCTGTTAACGTTGAGCGTCTCGAGCGCAAGTTCGAGGATGGCGCTGTGATCGACGGTGCCGCTCTTAAGGCCGCTCGCATCACCAAGAGCGAGTTCGAGCCCGTCAAGGTGCTCGGCAATGGTGAGCTCACCAAGAAGTTCACGGTCAAGGTCGACAAGGTCAGCGCTTCTGCGCAGGCCAAGATCGAGGCCGCCGGCGGAAAGGTCGAGCTGCCGTGCTAAATGGTCTTAAGAATGCTTTCCGCATCAAAGAATTGCGCGAAAAGATTCTTTTTACCATAGCTATGCTCGTCGTGTACCGCATTGGTGCGCACGTTCCTGTGCCCGGCATTCCCTTCCAGGGGATGCTGGGCCTTTTCTCGACCGATAACAATTCGGTCGCCGCAGGTGCTATGGCCCTCCTGAATCTTTTCTCTGGCGGCGCGTTGAGCTATGTTTCGGTGTTTTCGCTGGGCATCATGCCTTACATCACCAGCTCGATCATCCTCCAGATGCTCCAGGCCGTTGTGCCTTCCCTGCATGAGCTTGCCCGCGAGGGCGAGGTCGGTCAGACCAAGATTACGCAGTATTCGCGTTACCTCACATTGGCTCTGGCAATCCTCAACTCCGTGGGTTACCTCTTCCTCTTTAAGAGCTTCGGCATCAGCTTCAATGGCGCCGGCGCTCCCGAGATCATCTTCGACCTCATGGTCGTCGGCACGCTCACCGCGGGCGCCATGCTGATCATGTGGATTGGTGAGCTCATCACCCAGCGCGGTATCGGCAATGGCATGTCGCTGATCATCTTTGCGAACATCATGGCCGGTCTGCCGCAGGCGATTTTCTCCAGCACCGAGGGCAATGCCGGTGGCATCATCACCATGGTGATCATCTGCGCCATCATCCTGCTGGTTATCCCGCTGATTGTTTTCCTTGAGCGCGGCCAGCGCCGCATTCCGGTCTCCTACGCTAAGCGCGTCGTGGGCCGTCGCATGATGGGTGGCCAGACCACCTACCTGCCCATCAAGGTTAACACCGCGGGTGTCGTGCCGATCATCTTCGCTTCGGCGCTGCTGTACTTCCCGGCTCAGATTGCCGTGTTCTTCCCCGGCATCGGCTGGATTCAGGCAGTTGCCTCTGCGCTTTCGACCGGTTGGCTCAACTGGGTGCTTAATGTTGTCCTCATCGTGTTCTTCGCGTACTTCTACACTTCCATGGTGTTCAACCCCGATGACACGGCCGACAACCTTAAGAAGCAGGGCGGCTTTATTCCGGGCGTTCGTCCGGGTAGGGCTACCGCGGCCTACATCAAGAACGCGCTCAACAAGATCACGCTTCCCAGCGCTGTCTTTTTGGCGCTCATCGCCATCGTGCCTTCGATCATCTTCTCCTTCACGGGTAACCATCTGATCCAGGCTTTTGGCGGAACGTCCATCCTCATCATGGTCGGCGTCGTGCTCGACACGGTCGATAAGCTCGAAGGCCAGATCAAGATGTATGATTACGATGGATTCTTTAAATAGGCTAGAGGAGGATTGCTCATGAACCTCGTATTGCTCGGAGCTCCGGGTGCCGGTAAGGGTACCGTCGCACAGGAGCTCGTCGCCGAGTTTGGCGTCGCCCACATTTCCACGGGCGACCTGCTGCGTGCTGCCGTCAAGGGTGGCACCGAGCTTGGTATTCAGGCTAAGAAGTACATGGACGCTGGCGAGCTCGTCCCCGACCAGCTCGTGATCGACCTTGTCAAGGAGCGCCTTGCCGCCGATGACGCCCAGCAGGGCTTCATCCTCGACGGCTTCCCGCGCAACACCGCCCAGGCTGTGACGCTCGATTTCGAGCTCTCCGCCATGGGTCGCGAGATCGACTGCGCCCTTCTGGTCGACGTGGCCCCCGAGGTCATCATCGATCGTCTGTCTTCGCGTCGCACCTGCCGCGCCTGCGGTTACACCGGCACGGCTGCCGATGCTACCTGCCCCAAGTGCGGTGGCGAGATGTATCAGCGCGACGACGACAAGCCCGAGACCATCAAGAACCGTCTCGACGTCTACGAGAAGTCCACGAGCCCGCTCGTCGACTACTATCGTGGCCAGGGTCTGCTCAAGTCGGTCAACGGTGACCAGGCTCGCGAGACCGTGTACGGGGATGTCAAAGAGGCTCTCGGTCTATGATCAAGATTAAGTCTGCAACGCAAATCGAGCAGATGAAGAAGGCAGGAGCGCTATCTAAGATGGCGCTCCGCCACGTTGGAGCCATGGTGCGCCCCGGCGTTTCGACCTTTGAGCTCGATCAGCTCGCGGAGCAGATTATCCGCATGCATGGCGGCATCCCGGCCTTTAAGGGTTACGGCGGGTTCCCGGGAACCATTTGCGCATCGATCAACGATGCCGTGGTCCACGGTATTCCCAACCCCGACATGATCCTGCGCGATGGCGATATCATTTCCATCGATACGGGAGCCGTTGTCGACGGTTGGGTCGGCGATAACGCTTGGACGTTTTTCGTCGGCACCCCCACGCCCGAGGCCAAGGCCCTGTGCGAGGTTACGCGCGATTGCCTTAAGGCTGCCATCGAGCAGGCTGTCCCCGGTAACCATATCGGGGACGTCGGTTATGCCGTTCAGTCCCTCGCCGAGTCTCACGGTTACGGCGTGCTTCGTGACTATGTGGGCCATGGCATTGGCCGCGTGATGCACGAGGACCCCAACGTTCCTAACTATGGAAAGAAGGGGAGGGGCGTTCGCCTCCAGGCCGGCATGGTCATTGCCATCGAGCCGATGGTTACGATGGGTTCCAACCATGTGAGCACGGGCTCCGACGGTTGGATTGTTACGACCAACGACCACCTGCCCGCCGCGCACTACGAGAACACCGTCGCCATTACCAATGACGGTCCGGTGATTCTCACCACGGATGCCCAGGGTGCTTGGTGTTCCTTGCAGGGCGGTGAAATGTAAAAGTCGCCGCCCCCTGATGCCCAACCTCGCCTTTCAATTTCGAAGGCATGACCCCAAGGTCTATGCCTTCTCATTTCAAGGCGATCTTGGGTATCAGGGAACGGTTTTGTTTTACATTTCAAATGTAACAAGTTCCACTTAGTTGTGGAGCCATTACGAAGTTATTACGATGCGTGCATACGTGTTGTAGAATATTCAATCGCTGTCGTTTTCTAGAGAAAGATGATTGCTTGTGAAGAAGGAAGACGCAATTGAGCTCGAGGGTACGGTAAAGGAACCGTTGCCCAATGCCATGTTTAAGGTTGAGCTCGAGAACGGTCATTCGGTTCTGTGCAACATTTCTGGCAAGATTCGAATGAATTACATCCGTATTCTCCCCGGTGACAGGGTTGTCGTGGAGCTTTCCCCGTACGACCTGACCCGCGGTCGCATCACCTATCGCTACAAATAGCGGCACGCATACACGCACTCCATTTCCGGCTGCAGGCTTAGCTCAACCTACGGTCGGATTGTGTGTGAAGACCAGCCATAGTTTTAAACGCCTGCGGCTGGGCGAGTAGATAGTAGGGAAGTAGTTTGAGCGCTACCGAAAGGAAGAACGATGAAGGTACGTCCTTCGGTCAAGAAGATGTGCGATAAGTGCAAAATCATTAGGCGCCATGGCAAGGTCCTCGTCATTTGCGAGAACCCCCGTCATAAGCAGCGTCAGGGTTAAGAGAGGAGACTACGTTGGCCCGTATTAATGGTGTCGACCTCCCGCGTGAGAAGCGCGTTGAGATCGGTCTGACCTACATTTACGGCATCGGCCGCACCACTGCGACGAAGATCTGCGTCGAGTGCAACGTTAACGTGGATACGCGCGTTAAGGACCTCACCGAGGATGAGGTTAACGCCATCCGCGATTATATCGATAAGAACCAGATCATGGTTGAGGGCGACCTCCGCCGTGAGCGCAACCAGAACGTCAAGCGCCTTATGGACATCGGCTGCAACCGCGGCCTTCGTCACCGCAAGGGCCTCCCGGTCCGCGGCCAGCGCACCCACACTAACGCTCGTACCCGCAAGGGCCCGAAGCGTCAGATCGGTGCTAAGAAGAAGAAATAAGGAGCGCTAGATAGATGGCTACTGCTAAGAAGAACGTTCGCGCTGCCCGTCTGAAGCGCGCGGACCGTAAGAACATTTCCGTGGGCCAGGCTCACATTCGTTCTACGTTCAACAACACGATCGTTTCGATCACCGATCCCCAGGGCAACGTCATTTCCTGGAAGTCGGCTGGCCAGGTGGGCTTCAAGGGCTCCCGTAAGTCCACGCCGTTCGCTGCCCAGATGGCTGCCGAGGCTGCTGCCAAGCAGGCCATGGAGCACGGTATGAAGAAGGTTTCCGTCTTCGTCAAGGGCCCCGGCTCCGGTCGTGAGACCGCCATCCGCTCCCTCCAGGCTGCTGGCCTCGAGGTCTCGAGCATCCAGGACAAGACCCCCATTCCGCACAACGGCTGCCGCCCCAAGAAGCGTCGCCGCGTGTAACTGAAAGGATCGTATCAATATGGCAATCGACAGGACTCCTGTTCTTAAGCGCTGCCGTCAGCTCGGGATCGATCCCGCTGAGCTCGGTTACAGCAGCAAGAAGGAATCTATCCGTCAGCCCAAGCGCCGTCGCAAGGAATCTGAGTACGGCATGCAGCTGCGCGAGAAGCAGAAGGTCAAGTTCATCTATGGCGTTCTGGAGAAGCAGTTCCACGGCTACTTCAACAAGGCCCGCAAGATGAACGGCGTCACCGGTGAGAACCTCATGATCATCCTTGAGTCTCGCCTCGACAACGTCGTCTTCCGTCTTGGCTTCGCCCGCACCCGCAAAGAGGCTCGTCAGTCCGTCCGTCACGGTCACTTCACCGTGAACGGCAAGCGTGTGGACATCCCGTCCTACCGCGTCAAGGCCGGCGACGTCGTCGCTGTCGGCGAGAAGTTCCGTGACCTCCTCCCCATCAAGGAGGCCCTGATTTCCTCCGAGCGCTTTGAGGTCCCTGGCTGGCTCGAGGTCGATATCGAGAAGCTGTCTGGTAACGTGCTCGCTCTGCCGACGCGTGAGCAGATCAGCGGTGATATCAACGAGCAGCTCATCGTCGAGCTCTACTCTAAGTAGTCCATCCGGGCTGCTGAGGCTGGAGGTAATACATGTCAGAATTCATTAGGCCTCAGGTTCAGGTCGAAGAGATCAACGAGACGTCTGCTCGTGTCTCCGTCGAGCCGCTCGAGCGTGGTTACGGCGATACGCTGGGTAACTCCCTTCGTCGCGTTCTTCTGTCCTCGCTCGAGGGTGCCGCCGTCGAGGCTATTCAGATCGATGGTGCGCAGCACGAGTTCATGACCATCCCTAACATGGTCGAGGATGTCACCGACATCGTCCTGAATGTCAAGGGTCTTGTCTTCAGGGCTCTCGGCACGACCGACGAGGCGACCGCCACCATCTCGGTTGACGGCCCCTGCGAGGTCACCGGTGCGGACTTCTTTATTCCGTCCGAGTTTGAGCTGGTCAACCCCGAGCAGCACATCGCTACGCTCACCGAGGGTGGCCATCTCACCATGAGCATGCGCATCGGCTATGGCCGCGGCTATGTCTCTGGCGAGGCCAACAAGCGCGACAACGATCCCATCGGTGTGATCCACGTCGACTCGCTGTACTCGCCGGTTTCCCGTTGCGCCAAGCTCGTTGAGGCTTGCCGTGTCGGTCAGCACACCGACTACGACCGCCTTGTCCTCGAGATCGAGACCAACGGCTCCATCGCCCCGCGCGACGCCGTGGTCCAGGCTGCCAATATCATCAATCAGCATATGGCCGCCTTTATGAACCTTGCCGAGACCCCCGAGGTCGAGGAGGAGGCTTCGATCTTCGCTCCCGAGGTCACCAACGACAACGCCGAGCTGGACAAGCAGATCGAGGATCTGGACCTTTCCGTCCGTTCCTACAACTGCCTTAAGCGCGCCAGCATTCACTCGGTCCGTCAGCTCGTTGAGTTCTCGGAGAACGATCTGCTTAACATCCGTAACTTCGGTGTTAAGTCGATCGAGGAAGTGAAGGACAAGCTTGAGTCCATGGGCCTGAGCCTGAAGGCTTAATGCTTCGCATATTTGAGGAGAAACTAGACCATGCGTCACAACGTTAAGAAGGGCCTGAAGCTCGGCACCGATGCGAGCCACACCAAGGCCATGAAGAAGAGCCTGGCCAAGGCCCTCTTCGAGAACGACCGCATCAAGACCACCGAGACCCGCGCTAAGGCGCTGCGTTCGGTCGTCGACCCGATCATCACCTGGGCCAAGAAGGGCGACCTGCACTCTCGTCGTCTGGCTATCGCCAAGCTCGGCGATAAGCAGCTCGTTGCCGAGATCTTCGACAAGGCTGCTCAGGGCATGTGGCAGGACCGCAACGGCGGTTACACCCGCATCATGAAGCTCGGTAACCGTAAGGGCGACAATGCTCCTATCGTTATCATGGAGCTCGTCACCGAGCCTTGCACGCCTAAGGCCAAGAAGGCTGCTCCGGCCCCCAAGAAGGCCGCTGCTCCCAAGAAGGTCGAGGCCGTCGAGGAGGCTCCTGCTGAGGAGACCGCTGAGTAGACAATCCGTCTGCATAGGCTATATTCGAGGGGTACGTTCGCGTACCCCTCTTTTTTGTCGCGATACCGTTGATTGTTTGTTGGGAGCGCCTATGACCGCGCCGTCTGATTTCAATTCGATTCCAGAGCTTGATGCTACGCTCGTATTCCGTGTCGCCTACGATGGCTCGTCCTATAGTGGATTTGCCGAGCAGCCGGGTCAGACGACCGTTGCGGGTGAGTTGCGCCGCGCTATCGAGACGCTGTTGCGCCGCCCGATCGATCTGACGTGTGCGGGGCGTACCGATGCCGGTGTGCATGCGGTGGCTCAGTACATTAGCGTGCCCGTAACGGACGCTGAGCTGGCGTGTACGCGCCGTAGATGGCTGAGGGCTATGGATGCCCTCCTGCCTAAAGATATCGCCATAAACGAGGTCTACAAGGCCCGTAAGGGCTTTTCTGCGCGCTTTGACGCGCGGTCCCGCACGTATACGTACCGCATTGCCGACCGCGATGCGCGCCCCGTGCTCTCGCGCGGTGCGGTGTGGTGGCATCGCTACCCCTTGGATGTCGATGCCATGGCTGCCGCGTGCCCTGCGCTCTTGGGCGAGCAGGACTTTAAGAGCTTTTGCAAGGTGGCGTCTGCCGTGGGCAAGCCCACACACCGATGCGTGATGCGTGCCGAGTTTGGCCATGAGGTCGCTTTTGGCGAAGATATCCTGACCTTCACTATCGAGGGCAACGCGTTTTTGCACTCGATGGTGCGCACTATTGTGGGCACGCTCGTGGAGATCGGCATGCATCGTCGCGATCCCCAGTGGATGCGCGAGGTCATTGATGCCTGCGACCGTACCGCTGCGGGTCCCACGGCGCCTGCCTGCGGCCTTACGTTTATGGGTGTGGATTACGGCCCCGACGAGCTTGTCGTGCTTGACTAGGGGGAGTGCTCGGCGCGTCCGTGGCTGGCACATACTATGTGTGGGCTGCGCGTGTGCAACATCTGTTCTTGGCGTGCAACATGTTAGGCGGCTCGTTGCTTTTATAGCTCGGGTGTACCATGAACGACAGTTTGATTTTGCGCTGTCGAGAGGACGGAAAACTTGGTTCGACGTGGTTCGCATCCGCGACTTTCGGTGATCCTTATTGTTGAGGGTTCGCCCAGCTATGCGATGCGCGCGCTCGAGAGCGTCCAGAACCAAGACCTCTATGACCTGCAAATTGTCGTGGTTTGTCGCGACGTTGCGCCGGGCGTGCGCCATTCGCTCGAAGTAGCCGCCGGTAGAGATATTCACATCGATTTGATTGACGTCGAGGATTCGGCGCGTGGAGCATGTCTCAAGGCCGGTTTTGCCGCCTCGCGTGGATTGCAGATTGTTGCCATGAACGCCGACGAGTGGTTTGCCCCACAGTCCCTTCCCAAGATGGTCGATGTTGCGTGCGATGCTGCGGCAGACATGGTGATTCCCACGGTGTCGCTCGACCGCTACGACGCTCATCGTGAGCGCCATTCGTCTGTTTTGGACGCTGCTCCCATTGCTATCGGGGACAAATCTTCGATGGCTGCCGGGCTGCCCCTGGTGGTTTCCAGCGGCTTAATTGCCCAGGCTTCCGGTGTGATGTATAGCCGCTCGCTGTTTGATACGTGCCTTTTGCACGAAAAGGCGTTCCGCGCCGTTGGGTTTATGGCTTGTGCGCTTTCGCGTGCTCAGCGAGTGTCTGGCTGCGGTGATGCCTGTTTCCACACGGTGGCGCCAAAACTTACGGATGCCTTTGATCCCGCCATGTTTACCGGGCTTTCCGATGACGTTCGGGCGCTCGATGAGTTGGCTGAATCGCTTTCGGATACCGGTAGCGTTAGCCAACTGAGGACGGCAAGCCAGAAATTCTACTTCGTCGGCCTGGTCGCCTGCATCGAGAATTTGTGCTTGAGCCCGCATGGGGTGTCATCAATTGAGCGTTCTGCCCGCATGCGTGATATGCTCGAAGCACCTCGAACCCGTCAGATGGTTGCGGCACTCAAGGATAACCATCGTGGACTCGGTCTGTTGTTTGGTCCGATTGCCAGCGCCAAGTCTACGCGGTGCGTGATGTGCACGCATCTTGCCGCTTTTCTTAACCGGACAGGAGCAAAAACTGCCTAGAATGGTTCGATGAGAAACTAATTTGCATAGAATTGTTTCGAAATGCGTTCTTATACACAAAAGCCCTCAAATAGCGTTAAACTATTCAGTCATTGAACGATTGTCTCCGCCATCTATGGAGTGAGGTTTTGTATGGCTAAAAAACGCAATGGGCGCCAGGATGCCATCAGAGATATCGTGCGCAACAAGGATGTTCGCACGCAGCGCGTGCTGGTGGACGAGCTTCGCGCTATGGGTTTCGATTGCACACAGGCAACCGTTTCGCGCGACATTGCCGATATGGGGCTGCGCAAGCTTCCCGAGGGTATCTATGTTCTGGCCGAGGACTTGCATCTGCAGCGTATGGTTTCCGAACTGGTAACGGGCGTTCTGCGCACCGACAACCTGGTTATGATCAAGGCTCAGCCCGGTACGGCTTCTGGTATTGCCGCTGCGGTCGATGCTGCCGAGCTGCCCGACGTGCTCGGTTCGCTCGCCGGTAACGACACCATCTTGGTTATCGCCCAGACCGCTGAGGACGGCGAGCGCCTGGAGGCCCTCATCAACAAGCTGAGCAACTCTCGTAAGTAGGCGAGGCGGCGCGTGAGGATAGCGCCGCGCGAGCGCATATAGCGACTTTAATGGGGCGTCGACGATGGTCGGCGCCCTGTTTTTTGTCGTATCGTGGTGAGGCGCGTGCGAGGTTTCTCGTGACAAAAAGGCGCCCGAGCAGCTATCGATCTGCTCGGGCGCCTTTGTTTGGCTATGGCTGGGTGCCTACTGACCCGTAGAGGGATCGGGCGTTGGCGTAGGCGTTGGAGTGGGGGAACCACCCTCGCCGCCGCCTTCGCCACCGCTACCGTCGCCGCCGGTCGAGCCGCCGGTCGAGCCGCCGGTCGAGCCGCCGGTCGTTCCGGTGCCACCAGTGGTGCTGCCGCCCGTGGTCTCGGTTGTCGTGGTGGTCGTCGTCGTGGTCGTAGTGGTCTCTTCCTCGTCCACTTCGTTGTCGTCCTTGGACTCTTCCTTCTTGGCGTTGTTGGTGCCGTAGAACTTCCAGACGTTGTTGTTCTTATACGTGGGAGCAGTGCCCGTCGGGAACTCCTCGCGGTCGGTGCCGACAAGGACGGTGTTCATGAACTTCTTAAAGACGGGCAGGTTGGTGCTGTCGCCCAGCAGGTCCGTGCCGTACTTTTGGATGGGAATCTCACCTGCGGAGTAGCCGGTCCACAGGGCGCATGCCAGCTGCGGGGTATAGCCGCAGAACCACAGGTTGGTGGTGTTGTCGGTGGTACCCGTCTTGCCGGCATAGGGCTGGTTCACGCTCAGAGCGCCGGCGGCACCCGTACCGCTGCCCTGCATGACGCCGGTCAGGACGTCGGTCACTGCCGCGGCCTCGCCGGTGGAGAGCACCTGCGAGGGGTTATCGGTGTGCTGGTACAGTACCGAGCCAGTTCGCGAATCAATCTCGGTGATGGCGATCGGCTGGCGATAGTAACCGCCGTTGGCAAACGTGGCATAGGCCGCGGCCATCTCGAGCGGCGAGATGGAGCCGGTGCCGAGCGTCATGACGGGAACGTCCTCGATATTGTCCTTAGAAGGATCGATGCCGAGCTTTTTGACGAGCGACATGATCTTGTTATTGCCGATAGCCTCTGCAACCTGGATATAGCCGGTATTGGAGGAGTATGCCGTCGCCTGCTTGAGCGTGATAGTGCCGTAGCTTTGGTTGGCGTAGTTTTGCACCTCGGTCGTGGTGCCCTTTACCGTAAGCGGCGAGTTGCAGTTGAGGGTGACGTTGGGGTTCATGCCATTTTGAATGGCAGTGGCCAGCGTAAAGGCCTTAAACGTGGAGCCCACGGGACGCTTGGCCGTGGCGTGGTTGACGTGGCTCTCGTCGGCGTTGTAGTCGTAGCCGCCCACCATACACTTGATATAGCCGGTCTTGGGGTCGACAACGACCATGCCCATGTCCAGGCCGTCGAGCGAAAGCGTATCGAGCTGGGTGCGGACGGCGTCCTCAGCTACCTGCTGCATGGTCGGGTCGATGGTGGTCTTGACGGTCAGGCCGCCCTTAAAGAGCA
This sequence comes from uncultured bacterium, assembly GCA_905214895.1. The sequence goes on from CAJMNP010000002.1 coordinate 17,731, forward strand.
CGTCGGTGGAGAACTCTTGCTCCAGAAGCTTCTTAACGTAGGCCACAAAGTAGGGCTGAGAGTAGACGTCGACACCGCTGCCCGAAATCTCGGTCACGTTGAGCGTGATGGGCTCGGCCTGGGCGGCATCGTGCTCCTCCTGGGTGATATGGCCCAAGCGCAGCATGTTGTCGAGGACCTTGTTGCGGCGGGAGAGCGCTAAGTCGGGGTTGACCGTGGGGTCGTACTGCGACGGCGAGTTGGGAAGGCCGATGAGCAGCGCGGCCTCGCTCAGGGTGAGGTCGGCGGCGCTCTTGGACAGGTAGGTCTCGGCGGCGGCCTCGATGCCGTAGGCACCGTGGCCGTAATAGATGGTATTGAGGTACATCATGAGGATCTCGTCCTTGGAGTACATCTCCTCCATCTTGATGGCGATATAGGCCTCGCGCACCTTACGCTCGATGGTCGAATCGAACTGCTCCTCCTGCAGGATGGTGTTGCGTACCAGCTGCTGGGTGATGGTCGATGCGCCCTCGTGGCCACCGGAGACGGTTGCCACGGCAGCACGCGCGATACCCCACAGGTCGATACCGCCGTGCTCGTAGAAGCGCTCGTCCTCAACGTCGACGGTGCCCTGCAGCACGTACGGAGAGACCTGGTCCTTGGTGACGGACTTGCGGTTTTGCGTGTAGAAGCTCGCGATCTTGTTGCCGTTGCAATCGACGATCTCGGTGGGTTCACTCACCAGATAGGCGTTGGCGTCGGTATAGTCGGGCAGATCGGATAGCCAACGATTGACGTTGCCGATCATGCCGATGCCAAACGCTACGCCCGCGATGAGCAAAAAGCCCAAGAACGAGAGCAAGATCATGGGCAGGGCGTGCGTCTTGGAACGACTGCGTCCCTGTCGTTGGCGAGGACCCATATATTGACCTCCAGGTATGTCGTGCCGGGCGGCGGGTGCGCCGCTGGGGCAGGATGGACATAAGTTATTACACGATAAACCAAACGAGGCGCGCGAGGCCTCGTGTATGCTGGATGACGGCATTTTTCAGAGTGAATGCATACCTTGTTGGTAAGGAGTTTGCCGATGGCGATTCGGACGATGGGGCCGAGTGGACAATGCGATAACGAGCCGGGGGCTGCCGGGATGGCGCTGCCCGAGCTGCTGGCGCCTGCCGGCGGACTCGATCAGATGCTCGCTGCCATTGCGGCGGGCGCCGATGCCGTCTATGCGGGCCTGGGCGGGTATAACGCCCGCGTGAGCGCACACGGCTTTACCGACGACGAGTTTTTGCGCGGCTGTGCCGTGGCGCATGCACATGGTGTGCGCGTGTATGTGACGCTCAACGTGTTTGTGTTCGATGACGAGTTGGCCGACGCGGTGGCGCTGGGGGCGCACGCGCATGAGTTGGGTGCCGATGCCTTGATCGTGGCGGATGCCGGTCTGGCCTGCGCATTGCGCTCGGCGATTCCCGGGGTCGAGATTCACCTGTCCACGCAGGCGGGCGTCCATAGCGAAGGCGCCGTACGGTTGGCTGTCGACGAGCTCGGGGTCGAACGCGTGACGACCGCCCGCGAGCTGGCGGTCGACGAGATTGCCGCCCTGTGTGCTACCGGCGTGCCTATCGAGGTGTTCTGCCACGGCGCGATTTGCATTGGATATTCGGGCGCCTGCGAGTTTTCGGCCCTGCGGCGTGGACGATCGGCGATGCGCGGCGACTGTACGCAGCCGTGTCGCCTGGCGTACGACCTGGTGGACGAGGCGGGGGAGAGCGTCGTTTCCGTGGAGGGCGATCGTCTGCTGTGCCCGCGCGACTATCTGGGCATTGCACACCTGCCCGAGCTTGTTGGGGCCGGGGTGGCGTCGCTCAAGATCGAGGGGCGCATGAAAAACCCCGACTACGTGTTCAACGTGGTGCGGGTGTGGCGTCGTGCACTCGATATGCTGCGCGATGGCGCGTGGGATGCCGCTGCCGTGTCGGCGCTCGAGCGCGAGTTGGGCAGGTCGTTCAACCGCGGGTTTACCGATGCGTATCTGCGGGGGCGATCGGGAGCTGAGCTCATGAGCTTTGAGCGTGCGATTAACCAGGGCGTGCGCGTGGGCCACTTGGTGACGGTGGGTCACGAAGAGGTGACCGTCGAGCTTGATGCCGCCGTGGCCGCGGGCGACACGCTCGAGATCCGGTTCTATCCGGGTGCCGATGCACGTCCCGATGTGCCCAAGCGCTGGCCCCAGGTGCCCTGCCCGGTGGATGCAGCGGCGGGGGAGCGCGTTGTCGTGCACTGCAAGCGTAAGGTGGATGCGGGATGCGAGGTGTACCTGATTCGCAGCGCCGGCGTGTTGGAGCAGACGGCGACGGCGCTGGAGCACATGCGAGTCGAGGCGGACGCGGTCGTACCCGTTGCACGAGCCGTTGAGATACTGCCCTTTGAGGACGCCGTGACTGTTGGCGACGTGCCCGAGGCGGCGTTGACGGAGCCGACGGAAAAGGGGGCTTCCGCTCGCATGGTCTTTGCCTGGCAGTTGATGGATGCCGACCCGTGCGGCGAGCGCGATCTGTCCGATGCGACCGTGGTGCTCGACGAGGTCTGTCGCGCAGCCGATGCCTCGCGTACCCGCTCGCTTATGCGGCGTGCCGGGCGCGTCGTCTGCCGTAATCTGGGACAAGTGGCGATGGCGCGTGAGCTGGGCGTGGCGTTTGACGTTGCGGCACCGGTGTTTTGCGCGAACCGGGTTACGCTTGCCTGGCTACGCGGGCTCGGCGCGGGCCGTGTGTATTTGCCTGCCGAGCTTGTCGCCGACGACGCGGAGCGTGTTGCCGAGCTTGCCGCTTGCCCCGGTGTCTTGGGGCCTGTCGACGCCGACCGTCCCGAGCTCATGGTGTGCGAGCACTGCTTGCTGACTGTCGAGGGCGCCTGCGCCACCGATACGACGGGGCAGGTCCGTTGCCGTGACTGCTCGCGCCGTCAGCAGGCGCGCTTTTTGG
>CAJMNP010000003.1 GCA_905214895.1 uncultured bacterium
AGACCGAGGTCTACTCCACCGCTGCCGACAACCAGACCAGCGTCGAGATCAACGTACTCCAGGGCGAGCGCGAGCTTGCCCGCGATAACAAGTCGCTCGGTAAGTTCCAGCTGACCGGTATCCCGGCTGCCCGCCGCGGTGTGCCGCAGATCGAGGTCACCTTCGACATCGACGCCAACGGCATCGTCAAGGTCTCTGCTAAGGACAAGGGCACCGGCAAGGAGCAGCAGATCACCATTTCCGGCTCCACCGCGCTTTCCGACGACGAAGTCGATCGCATGGTCAAGGACGCCGAGGCTCATGCCGAGGAGGACAAGAAGCAGAAGGAAGAGGTCGAGGTCCGCAACCAGACCGACAGCCTGTGCTACTCCACCGAGCAGACCCTCAACGAGCTGGGCGACAAGGTTTCCGCCGACGTGAAGTCCAAGGCCGAGGCCGCTATCGCCGACGCCAAGAAGGCGCTCGAGGGCTCTGACGTCGAGGCTATCAAGGCCGCTGGCGAGTCCCTGCAGTCCGTGGCCTATGAGCTGGCTCAGGTTGTCTACGCCGACGCTCAGCAGCAGACCGACGGCGCCGCCGGTGCCCAGTCTGCCGACGATGACGTCGTCGACGCTGACTACGAGGTTGTGGACGACGAGGGCAAGTAATCATGTCCGCCCGTAAAGCTCGCACGGAGGCGGCTGCCACCGGCGCCGCCCCCGTTGACTCTGAGGAGAAGGACGTGAAGATTCCCGTAGAGGCCGTCGACGATACCGAGGCCAACGAGGCCGAGGCCGCCGAGGCTGCCGAGAACCAGGTAGAGGATTCCAACAAGGAGGCGACGATGACCGAGGACGAGATGGTGGAAGCTGCTATCCGCGCCGGTGAGGAAGCCGCCGACAACGACTTTAAGCTCAAGTTCGAGCAGGCCCAAAAGGAGCTTGCCGACGTGCGCCGCGAGCTCGATGCTGCGGCAGAGGCCCAGAAGGCCGCCGAGGACAAGGCAAAGGACGCCACCGAGCGTACCGCCCGTCTGCAGGCCGACTGGGAGAACTTCCGTCGCCGCACTGCCAACGAGCGTATCGCCGAGCGCGAGCGCGCGACCGAGAAGCTTGTCACCGCGCTGTTGCCGGTGGTTGACGATATCGAGCGTGCAATCGACCATGCCCGTAGCCAGGAACTTTCCGAGGACTTTAAGCAGTTCGTCGATGGCGTTGACGCGGTACATGCCAAGCTGCTCGATGTGTTTGCGCACGAGGGCGTTGAGCCCATCGACCCCAAGGGCGAGGCGTTCGATCCGCTCGAGCACCAGGCTGTGGGTCGCGTCGAGGACGCATCGCAGTACGACGAGACCGTCAACGACGTGTACCAGAAGGGCTACCGCATGGCGGATCGCATCCTGCGCTCCGCGATGGTGACGGTGACCTACGGTGGCGAGAAGCGCCCCGCACCGGAGCCCGAAGCGGCGCCCGAGGATGCTGCGGCCGATACGGCTGAGAGCACCGAGGAGTAATTGAGAAGGGCCCCGGGGCAACACCCGGGGCCCTTTCTGGCCTAGTGCCATATGAAAGCATGAGCCGCCGTCTGCTGGGCGGCGGATGAAACAGGAGAGGAGCTACGATGGCTGCAGGCAAAACCTTCTATGACATCCTGGGCGTATCCAAGAGCGCCTCCGACAAAGAGATCAAGAGCGCGTTTCGCAAGCTCGCGCAAAAATATCACCCCGATGCCGGCGGCGACGAGGCCAAGTTCAAGGAGATCAGCGAGGCCTACGAGACGCTTTCGGACGAGAAGAAGCGCAAAGAGTATGACCAGATGCTCATGTTTGGCGGCATGCCGGGCGCAGGCGGCGCGTATGGCGGCGGCTACGGTGCCGGCGCGGGCGCCAGCGGCTGGGGCGATATCTTCGACAGCATCTTTAGCGGCAACGGCGCCTGGGGCAGCGATTGGGGCTCGGGCTTTGCCGGGGCTGCGGGCGCTGCCGGTGCCGGCGCTGGCCGCAGCCGTGCTCGCAAGGGCGGCGACCTGTCGCTGACTGTCGATGTGACGGCTGAGGACGCGTTTCGCGGCGTGACGCACAAGGTCACCTACCGCATTCCCTCGACGGGCGAGCAGCAGACCATTACGGTCTCGGTGCCCGCGGGCGCGGTCGACGGCGGCAAGCTGCGCTACAAGCGTCGCGGCGAGTACGGCGTTGCCGGCGGCGAGCGCGGCGACCTGGTCGTGACCACGCACGTGGAGGAGCACCCGCTGTTTAAACGCAAAGGTGCCGACGTGACCATGGAGGTACCGGTCTCGGTCTACGAGGCGGCGCTCGGCTGCACGGTGGACGTGCCCACGCCCGGCGGGGCGACGGTTCGCCTGAAGGTTCCCGCGGGTACCCAGACGGGCAAGAAGTTCCGCTTTAAGGAGATGGGCGCGCCCGACGTTAAGCACCGTGGCCGTACGGGAGCGCTGCTCGTCGAGATCAAGGTGCAGGTTCCCACGAACCTGTCTGACGACGAGCGCGATGCCATGACCAAGCTGCGTGAGGTCGACACGCGCGACTATCGCGAGAAGGTCAACCGTTACAAGGCGACGTACTAGGGCGGTTGCGTGGCCCACGGGCTGGCCGCAGGCTTATGATGGACGATAGTGAGACGGAAAGGGGTCAGGTAGCATGGCCGAGGACAATAGGAACAAACCGCTGTACATGATCAGCGTGGCGGCCGAGCTGACCGGCATGCATCCGCAGACTCTGCGCGTCTACGAGTCCAAGGGCCTGGTGAACCCCCAGCGCTCGGGCGGCAACACGCGTCTGTATTCGCGTGCCGATATCGAGCGCCTGGAGCTCATCAACCAACTGACCGACGAGGGCATCAACCTTGCCGGCGTGGTGCGCATCCTCGATATGAAGGAGCGTGCCGAGGAGCGCGAGCGCGAGAACGAGAAGCTCCGCGCCCGCGTACGCCAGCTCGAGGACGAGCTGCACGAGTACAAGATGCAAAAGAAGATCACCGCCCTGGCCCCGCGCGACGGCTCGGTCAACCCCGAGCAAGTCATGCGCAAACTACTGGGCGCCGGCGGGGACTTGTAGGTTACGCCGTTCTACCGAACGGCGTAACGGCTCGACGCTGCGCGCCGCCCAGAGCGACAATTTGTCATTCAAAAGGCAAGGCATGACCAGAAGGTCTATGCCTTGCCTTTTTCATGCCAACTTGTTCGCTCTGGACGTCGCTCGCTGTCCGTCCTCTACCTGCGGCGTTGCCTTGCTCCGGATGCGGTAGTCATTGGGGACGTTCTTAAATGACTAGTCGAAAGGGACACTCTTGCACCAAATCTGCCGGCCCACACCGGACTCGTCCTATGCTTTACTGAGATAAAGTGAACGTGCAGATTCGTAACCCACTCGCAACCGTTCTATGGCACGATATTGAACGAATGTATGCTATGCGCCCAAATCTTTTGGGCAGAGTGGGAGACAGTATGGTCAAGCTGTACGAGGACGGCATCTACCTGCGCGGCGGCAGCGAGGTTGTGCCTGCGGCCGAGGCCGCTGAGCGTGGCATTACGCAGACGCCCGAGGATGCCAAGCGCGGCACCATCGCGTATTCGATCCTCCAGGCACACAATACGTCCGGTGACCCCGAGGCGCTCAAGATTCGCTTCGATGCCATGGCGAGCCACGACATCACCTTTGTCGGCATCATCCAGACGGCGCGCGCCTCGGGCATGGAGCAGTTCCCGCTGCCCTACGTGCTCACCAACTGCCACAACTCGCTGTGCGCCGTGGGCGGCACCATCAACGAGGACGATCACGTCTTTGGTCTCTCGGCTGCCAAGAAGTACGGCGGCATCTTCGTCCCGCCGCACATCGCCGTCATCCACTCCTTTATGCGTGAGAACTTCGCCGGCTGCGGCAAGATGATCCTGGGTTCCGACTCGCACACCCGTTACGGTGCCCTGGGCACCATGGCCGTGGGTGAGGGCGGCGGCGAGCTGGCCAAGCAGCTGCTGCGCGACACCTACGATGTAGCCTACCCCGGCGTCGTGGCCATCTACCTCACGGGCGCCCCGCGCCCCGGTGTCGGTCCGCACGATGTGGCACTCGCCATCATCCGCGCCGTCTTTGCCAAGGGCTACGTCAAGAACAAGGTCATGGAGTTTGTGGGCCCCGGCATCGCGAGCATGACGACCGACTACCGCAACGGCGTCGATGTCATGACCACCGAGACCACCTGCCTGTCGAGCATCTGGGCCACCGACGAGGACACGCACGCGTTTTTGACCATGCACGGCCGCGGTGACGACTACCGCGAGCTCAAGCCCGCCGATGTCGCCTACTACGATGGCTGCGTCGAGGTCGACCTGTCGAGCATCAAGCCCATGATCGCGCTGCCGTTCCATCCTTCCAACGGCTTTGAGATCGACGAGCTCAACGAGAACCTCGAGGACATCCTGCACGAGGTGGAACTCGAGGCCGCTAAGATCGGTGAGGGCAAGACGCACTTTAGCCTGCTCGACAAGATTGTCGACGGCAAGCTTCACGTGCAGCAGGGTGTTATCGCCGGCTGCTCGGGCGGCAACTACGACTCCGTGGTCCAGGCTGCCCGCGTGCTCAAGGGCGCCAACACCGGCTGCGGCGAGTTCTCGCTGTCGGTCTATCCCACGAGCCAGCCCGTGGCACTCGAGCTTACACGCCGCGGCTACATCTACGACCTTATGGAGGCCGGCGCGATTGTTCGCACGGCATTCTGCGGCCCGTGCTTCGGTGCCGGCGACACGCCTGCCAACAACGGCCTTTCGATCCGCCACACCACGCGCAACTTCCCCAACCGCGAGGGCTCCAAGCCGGGCAATGGCCAACTGAGCGCCGTGGCCCTGATGGACGCCCGCTCCATTGCAGCGACGGCTGCCAACGGCGGCGTGCTCACCCCGGCGACCGACCTGCCCGAGGACACTTGGGACGAGGCCTGCGAGTACACCTTCGACGATGCTCCCTACAAGAAGCGCGTGTACTGGGGCTTTGGCAAGGCCGAGCCTGCAGACGAGCTGGTCGAGGGCCCCAACATTAAGCCGTGGCCTGCGATGGAGCCACTCGGCGACGACATCCTGCTCAAGGTGTGCTCCAAGATTATGGACCCCGTCACCACGACCGACGAGCTCATTCCTTCGGGCGAGACGAGCTCCTTCCGCTCCAACCCGCTGGGTCTGGCCGAGTTTACGCTGAGCCGTCGCGATCCGGCCTACGTGGGCCGCTCCAAGGAGGTCGACGCTGTGGAGAAGCGTCGCGTTGCCGGCGAGTCCGCGGGTGACCTGTCGGTGCTCGATGTCGAGCTTGCCGGTGTGTTTGAGGCGCTGACCGGTGCGGGCGTCGCGGCAGATGCCAAGGCGACCGAGTACGGCTCCATGATTTACGCCAAGAAGCCCGGCGACGGCAGCGCCCGCGAGCAGGCGGCGAGCTGCCAGCGCGTAATTGGCGGTCTGGCTAACATCGTCCACGAGTACGCCACCAAGCGCTATCGCTCCAACGTCATGAACTGGGGCATGGTGCCCTTTCAGATGGAGGCCGAGCCCAACTTTGAGGTGGGCGACTACGTCTTTGTGCCGGGTATCCGTGCCGCGCTCGATGGCGACCTGAAGAACATCACCGCCTACGTGGTGCGCGCCGATGGTGCGGTCGAGCGGATTGAGCTCTACATTGCCGATATGACGGCCGAGGAGCGCGCCATCGTCAAGGCCGGCTGCCTGATCAACTACAACAAGTTCAAGGCCGCTGCCGAGTAACGCTGCCGTACGCCCCGGCCACACCTTTCCCTCGTGCTCACGCGCTTCGCGAGGGTCGCGTTCGGGAAAGGGTAAGCCCCGGGCTACATTTCTGCGTTTTCGTTGGGTCTTGAGGGACGCTAATAAATAGATTTGCTTGATGCCGCCTCTTTTTATTGGGGCGGCTTCTTTTTGTCGAAAACCGCCACATTGGGGACAGGCACCTTTGTGGCGGCTCGATTCGTCTTAATCTGTAACATCTTGGCCGCTAAAAGTGGGCTTGGTGTTACAGATTGAGACAAACGATCGCCGCTGATCATTTCATCTCAATCTGTAACATCTAAGATCGAAAAGGGCCGCTAGATGTTACAGATCGAGACAGTCGAGTGCCAGAGTCGAAAACCACCACAAAGGGGCCTGTCCCTTTCGTGGTGGTGGGGGGGCGAGCTCGATGCTGCCGTGCTCGCTGAACGACATTCTAATGAGCGTCTCTACAGAATTTCATCCGGGTTGGCGGGTTTGGTTGTTTTGGGGATGCCGAGTTTGGATGACGCGAAATCGTCAACATTGTCCTTAATTCCGTCTTTGGTGTAGACAGTGACCATATAGGTGCTGTGTCCGAATTCGCCCTTGTCGCGTGTTGCCCAGGCATCCCAGTAGGCGGCCCCGTTTCGCCCTTTGATTTTTCCGACGCGGCGGAGTTCTGTTCGCTTTAATTTCTGGTTGCTATAGATGGTTCGACCGGCCTCCTCGGTGAGCCCGCACTGTCCAAGCATCTTGTCGAGGACTTGGTTCATGTGGCGCTCATCGGTGTTTGGTGCGTAGTCGTAGGCGAGGGTGATGGAGTCGAGTGGCTGGTCGTCGATTAGATAGTTTAGCGCCTGAGGTCCAAGGCAGAAATAGGGGGAGCATCCGTCGATCTGACCGAGCAGCGGTAACTTTGACCGCCAAATTCCGGTGGGAATTCCATCTTCGTAAAACACGCCGCGACAGATAAAGGAGAGCGAGGTGGCACGCGAGCCGGCGTCGACCATTCCGCATAAATCGAAGGGCGAGGTGATACCAAGGGAAAAGGGCGTGATGACGATAAGGAAGAGCATCACGATGGGTATGGCGAGAATGGCGATGACGTTGCGACCGGTGGGAGAAGACGACTTCATATGTGCTCCTCGAGACAAAGAGCTGTTGAGGATAGGCAGAAATGGATATGTTCAGAGAACAATTCAAGTTTAATCTCATGGCGCGAGATGGTCGACCGTTAGCGTCGAAAACCACCACAAAGGTGCCTGTCCCCTTTGTGGTGGTGAGGAGCGCGCGGCTTCTTTTGGTAATAGTGTTAGCTGGCGGTATCATTAGTGCAGGTGGCGAAGGTTTGCGTTGCGAGGTGCTTTGCTGTGAGAAGTCCTGCCCGTATTGGATTGATTGTTTTGGCGCTTGCGATCACTGTGGTTGGCATGGGCGCTGTCGGCATGGCGTTTCTACCTGCTGCGGTGACGGAGCCGGTGGTCAAGCCTGTGACTCAATCTGTCGAACTTCTGACCGGCGACGACAAGCCTGAGACCATTACCGTTGATTTTGATGAGCAACCGGCTGCGCTGGGCATTAGTAATTATCCACATATTCAGCTTGGGGCTATGCGCTATACCACGGATTCTAGTCTGATCGACAGGGCGTCCGAGCTGATCAGGGGCAAAACCTTTAAGCGCTGGTATGGATATGCGTCCTATCGGGCAAAAGCGAACGACATGGTTGGCGGATGTCACTCGTCCATCGAGTTGGACACCGCGAATGGCGCCAAGTTATGTGATGTTTTGTACGATCCTGGCTACGAGGGCAATGAGGGGCCGGGCATCTACATCTTGGACGGCGATGTCGCCTATGTCATGGAGGGCAACCAGACCGAGCTCAACGATTTTATGGGTCAGTGCATTCAGGATGCCTATGAACAGACCTGCTTGCCCGACCCGCAGGCTGCACGCGATAGTGGGTCTGCCCGTACATGGCTGTTCGAGGATGAGATGCCCTGGAACGCCGAATCGGGAAGCACGGGCTCGACAAGTAAATAGAGGCTGCAACCACCACAAAGGTGCCTGTCCTCTTTGTGGTGGTTTTCGGTCTGTCTCGATCTGTAACATCTTGGCCGCTAAAAGTGGGCCTGGTGCTACAGATTTAGATTTTTGATCCGGGTGTTTTCTGTTCGTCTCGATTTGTAACAGATAGAGCTCTATTTGCTGACTAGATGTTACAGATTTAGATAAACGGGTGCCGCTGGTCATTTCATCTCGATCTGTAACATCTAGAGCCATAAACAGCCGCTAGATGTTACAGATTGAGATAGTAAGGGGACGAGGCCGTAGCGGGTGAGCGAACCTGCTCCCTATCTTTCAATCACTCAGAAAATCTTATATATAGAGACTTAGATTTATGTATATAATCGCGCAAAGCTGGCAACAATACTTCTCGAACAACGTGAAGCCGCCCCGTAGGGCGGCCGCCCCAAGAGAGGTGATTCCATGAGAATCGATAAGCTAGCAATGACGTCGCGCGAGGCGTTGCAGACCGCCATGAGCACGGCCGCCGACGCGCAGGCCGGCGCGGTGGAGCCGATTCACCTGCTGTCTGCCCTGCTCGGTGCCGGCGAGCGCAATATCTCCGTGATCATCGAGCGCATCGGCGCCGACCCGGCCCAGCTTGCACGCTCCACACAAGATGCCATCGACCATGCGCCCAAGGTGTCGGGCGAGGGTCAGCAGATGGGCCTGTCCAACGAGCTCGTCCGCGTCATCGAAAAGGCCGAGAAGAAGGCCACCAAGATGGGCGACAGCTTTGTGGTGACCGAGCATCTGCTGATGGCACTTGCCGAGGACAAGGGCGAGGCGGGTCGCGTGCTGCGCGACGCCGGCGTCACCAAGGAGCGCATCGAGCAAGTCTACGAGGAACTGCGCGGCGATGACCGCGTGACGTCTGCCGAGGACAAGACGCAGTTTGAGGCGCTGGAGCAGTACGGTCGCAACATCTGCGACCTCGCCCGCGCCGGCAAGCTCGACCCGGTCATCGGCCGTACCGACGAGATTCGCCGTACTATTCAGGTCCTGTCCCGTCGTACCAAGAACAACCCCGTGCTCATCGGCGAGCCGGGCGTCGGTAAAACTGCTATCGTCGAGGGCATCGCCCAGCGTATCGTGGCCGGCGACGTGCCGAGCACCCTGCGCGACCGCGACCTTATCGAGCTCGACATGAGCGCGCTGGTCGCCGGCGCCAAGTATCGCGGCGAGTTCGAGGACCGCTTGAAGGCCGTGCTCAAGGAAGTGCAAAAATCGGAAGGTAAGGTCATCCTGTTCATCGATGAGCTCCACACCATCGTGGGCGCGGGTGCCACCGAGGGCTCCATGGACGCCGGCAACATCCTCAAGCCTGCGCTCGCCCGTGGCGACCTGCATGCGATCGGCGCGACCACGCTCGACGAGTACCGTAAGTACATCGAGAAGGACGCGGCGCTCGCCCGTCGTTTCCAGACCGTTATGGTGAGCGAGCCTACCGTCGAGGACACCATCTCGATCCTGCGTGGCCTCAAGGAGAAGTACGAGATCTTCCACGGCGTGCATATCACCGATAGCGCGCTCGTGGCCGCCGCCGACCTCTCCGATCGCTACATCGCTGACCGCTTCCTGCCCGACAAGGCCATCGACCTGGTCGATGAGGCCGCAAGCCGCCTGCGCATGGAGCTCGACAGCATGCCGGTCGAGATCGACGCCACCACGCGTCAGCTCACCCAGCTGCAGATCGAGGAACAGGCGCTCATGAAGGAGACCGATGACGCCTCCAAGGAGCGTCTGGAAGCCCTGCGCCAGGAGATTGCCGAGGTCCAGGAAAAGCTCAACGTGCAAAAGGCCGGCTGGCTCAACCAAAAGAACGCCATCGACCACGTGCAGGAGCTTAAGGGCCAGCTTGACGAGGCCAAGAGCGAAGAGGAGCGCGCAACGCGCAATGGCGATCTGGGCCGTGCGTCCGAGCTGCGCTACTCCGTGATTCCGGGTCTGCAGCAGCAGATTCAGGATTCCGAGGCTGCGCTCGAGGCACAAAAGCAGCAGGACGGCGAGGGTCTCAACGAGCAGGTGACCTCCGACGAGATTGCCGAGGTCGTGAGCGCCTGGACCGGTGTGCCCGTGTCCAAGATGATGCAGGGCGAGCTCGACAAGCTCAAGGGCCTGGAGGGCGAGCTGCATAAGCGCGTCATTGGCCAGGACGAGGCCGTCTCCGCCGTCGCCGCGGCCGTGCGCCGCAGCCGTGCGGGACTCTCCGATCCGGACAAGCCCATCGGCAGCTTCTTCTTCCTGGGCCCCACCGGCGTGGGCAAGACCGAGCTCGCCAAGGCGCTGGCCGAGTGCCTGTTCGATGACGAGCGCGCGCTCGTGCGTATCGACATGTCCGAGTACATGGAGAAGTTCAGCGTCCAGCGTCTGATCGGTGCGCCTCCGGGATACGTAGGCTACGACGAGGGCGGCCAGCTCACCGAGGCCGTGCGCCGTCGTCCGTACTCCGTGATTTTGCTCGACGAGATGGAGAAAGCTCACCCGGATGTCTTTAACGTGCTGCTGCAGGTGCTCGACGATGGCCGTCTAACCGATGGCCAGGGTCGCCAAGTGTCCTTCAAGAACACGATTATCATCATGACGAGCAACGTGGGCTCCAAGGCCATCGCCGATCTGTCCGGTAAGGACGAGGAGGAGATGCGCCATCAGGTCGACGCCGCCATGGCTCAGACCTTCCGCCCCGAGTTCCTCAACCGTATCGACGATATCGTGGTGTTCCATCCGCTCGGCATGGCGCAAATCGAAAAGATCGTCGATATCCAGCTTGCCGATGTCCGCGCACGTCTTGCCAAGGAGCGCATGACGCTTGCCATCACTCCGGCGGCCAAGCAGATGCTCGCCGTGGGTGGCCTGGACCCCGTGTTCGGTGCCCGTCCGCTCAAGCGCCTGGTCCAGCGCGAGGTCGTGGACGCCATCGCCGCCGCCATCATCGACGGTACGGTGCGCGAGGGCGATCAGGTGACGGTCGATGCCGACAAGGACGGCGGCTTTACCGTCGTGTGCGACAACACGCCGGCGGCCACCTACGAGGTCCCTGAGGACAAGTAATCGGCGCGGGCGAGGATAATCGCTGCGCAGCGAGAGGCGGCGAGTCGCGTCAAGCGGCCCGCCGCCTTTGTTTTGCGCGCCGTTTTCGACGTCGGATGCATTGTCGCTGCATGCCCCGAGTGCGCCCCGATCTTCGACGGATTGACCGCTGCGCTAAAAGCCTCGCCGCCCCTCACTCACGGAATAATTCCAAAAAGTAGCCATGGCAACCTGCACGAAGTTAGCCTTGTGTAACAATTAGCCATTGCAGCTGGGTGCTATGCCGCCGTTCCATCCAGCTGCCTTTCCGCGTGTAGGGAGGGCGGCTGAAAAGGAGCCATCGAGTACCATGGATGTCGATGAGGCAACGCTGGCTGTTCTCAAGAAGTCCCCGGTCTTTGCGGGCATAGATCCCGCCGAGCTGCCCGGCCTGCTGCGCGCCCTCGGCGCGTACACGCGCTCCTTCTCCAAGGGTGAGGCGGTCTTCCGCAGCGGCGATAAGCTCAAGGCCGTGCCCGTGGTGCTCAAGGGTCGCATCGAGGCGCGTATGCTGGGCAAGGACGGCTCGCGTCAGATTATCTCGCGCTTCGAGGTGGGGGATTCCTTTGCCGAGGCGGTCCCCATGGCGGTGGGGACGGCGCCCGTTGAGGCGATCGCCCTTCAGGGCTCCGTCATCCTCTTTCTTCCCGCCGAGGGGGTCAAGGGCAACGGTGACGGTGCACTACTGCGGCTGTACGCCAACGTGATGGGCGAGATGTCCAAGAAGGTCAAGACGCTCACGGCTAAGCTCGCGCTGCTCTCCGAACCGCGCCTTCGCAAACGCATCGCGCTGTACCTGCGGCGCCTGCCGGAGGACAAGGACGGTTACGTGATTATTCCCTATAGCCGCAAGGCCTTGGCGGAGTACCTCGCGGTGAACGATAAGGCGCTGCTGCGCGAGCTCCGCCGCATGATCGAGGAGGGCGTGATCGAGGGCGAGGGTCGGCGCCTTAAGCTGACGAGCCGCGGAGACCTCTAGAAAGCATTCCGAAAAATCTCAAAAAAGTTAGCCAAAGGTAACCCTGGCAACCTTTTTTAAGTTTCTCTTATGAAACAATGTACGCCAAGAGATGAACAGAAGCATGCAGCGTTCAACTCCAAGCTTTACCGCAGTTCCCGATGAAGGGGGAGCACTATGAAGAAGGATTATTCGCGTCGAGATTTTCTGAAAGTGACGGGTGCTGCTGCGCTGGTCGCAGCGGCGGCAGGTTGTGGCCTGGCGACGGAGCCCACGAGCGCGTTTGCCGATGCGAGCACAGATGGCACGTACACGGTCACTGCGAACGTGTACGTTGATAAGGCAGACACGCCTATCGGAAAGAACGCCTATGTCACTAACAGCGGCAACCCTCCGCGCAATAAGCCTACGAGTCCCGTGTATAACAATGCAACACTTGTAATAAAAGACGGGAAAAAACTGCTGACGGTCCCCATCGTTAACGATACGTTTGGCATTCTATCTATCGCTGATACCTCGACGGATGGTGTTGTCTCGGTGGTCGGTACAACTGAAACGGCATGGAAGGCCCCGTTCCCATGGACCACACCTTATGCGAACCGGATCGCAACCATCACCTTTGATGTGACGAACTTTGCAGCGGGTACCTCGGTCGCAACGTTTTCCCCGTCGAAGGAGTTTGCGACGTTCCCGCTGTACAGGGGCGATAAAGCTTGGAACCTGCATCTTGTCGCAGATTTGAGTGCGGCACAGTAAGAGCTTTTGCACGAATTTTGGGGCGCAAAGCTAAAGGCCTCGGCTCAGCTTCGTTAGAGCCGGGGTCTTTTGGAGTAAGGGAGAGGAAATGGATAACAGGGCTACGCGATTGCTCCGCTATGGTTTGAGGCAGGCGGTGATACTCGTTGCCGCCCTCTCGATGGTGGGCTCCCAGCTGCCGATGACGGCGTTTGCCGAGGTGGCCCAGGAGGCCCAGGTTGCCTCTGAGCGGGCAAATTCCGACCAAGGCGTCACGGTCACGGATTCCGAGGCTGCGGGTACCACCGATAATACCGATACTGATTTGTCGGAGAATCATCCGGATGCCGATGCGACGCAGCAAGTTCAGACGGACAAGCAAGAGACCGATGAGAAAGCTGCTGCGGCAGAAGACGTTCCCTCGGCGGCGAAGGGGGAGCAGGAGAAGCAGGGTGCTTCGAGCGATGCGGAGAAAATGCAGGATTCCCAGTCTGCTGAGGAGGAGTCTGCAGCCGCCTCCCTCCTTGCCGCGTCTGATGAGGCTGACCCCGAGTCCTCGCGCATCTACTCGTCCGTGGACAAGCTCGCGCCGGGAACGTATAGCGTTCTGGCGAACATCTCCATGCGTGACCCCATTCCCGGCATGAATCTGCGAGCCTATGCCACAAATCCTCTTAATCCGGAAGGCATTAACGGTGCCAGCGGTATCCCCAATGTTCCCGTAAAAACTCGTAATGCCACGCTTGTCGTTGCTGCGGACGGCACGGTAACCGTTGTCGTCACCCTGACCAACCCGGTTTTCACCTTTCAGAAGCTTGGTACGAGCGATGGGGCGAAGATTACGAATGTAACCACGAAGCCAATCGAGAAGAAGGACAACGACGACGACTACAACAAGAAGGTTGCCGATGCAGGCATTACAACGCGCATCGAACACATCACCTTCCAATTGGACAATCTGAGCGGCACCTATCATTTGACCGGAAATACCGAGTACGCAACTACGCTCAATAAATTCCTCAACAAGGATCTCGATTTGGACCTTGACCTCGCGAACGCCAAGAAGGAAGTTTCGGGTGATTTTGCGAAAACGTTCAGCGATCAAGCGACTGGCGTGAAGCTCGATGTAAAGGCCGATGCGAGCTCGTCGGCGATAAATGAGCTGTCCGAGGCGACCCTTTCCGTCGCGTCGGTTACCAGCGGTCACGCATATGAAGCACTGAAGGTCTCTCTCGGTCAGAAGTATAAGACGGTTCCCGATTATGCGTTCTATACCATCGATTTGATGGCACAGGGGGCCGCCATCGTACCAGATGACGCTATGGCCTTGACGTTGAAGCTGTCCAAGCAGCCTGCCGGATCCAAGGTGTTCCGTTTCGCCGGAAACAAATTGGAGGAAGTTGGCTCCGTTGCCGCTGACGGCACCCTGAGCGCCCCGGTTTCCGGTCTGGGTTCCTTTGTGATTGCGACTCCCAAGGACGAGGCAAATACGGGTGAGTGGGCCTGGACTTGGGATAGCCTGGACGCGGCCTCGGGTATCGGCATCTCGTACGAGACCGATGGAACGCTTGATGGTCCTTTTACGGATCTGGGTACGTCCGAAGATAGCGTTGAGATTATGAAGTGGTACTCAGGATATTTCAAGTTGAACACAAAGATATTGAACGACAGGGGATATACCGATCAGGTGCAATCTCTGGTGTCGAGTGAGTCTTCGTTTTCCTCGCCACAGGTGAAGGGTCTGTATAGTGCAGGGCTAACGATACCCGACTTTGTTCCCAATGCTAATCTCTTCGATCCCGCGGGCAAATTCACTTTCTCTGATGAGCACATTGTGTTTGCCATGACGGTGCCCGCCTCCCAGGGAAGCGAGTTCTACCTGATAACGGGCACCAAAGGCTCGGGTGCCACCAAAGCAATCAAGCTCAAGGCATCGGTGGCGGACGGCAAGGCGTACGTTCGCCTGACAAAGGAGAATACCGGCACTGGCAACGTAACGAACTACCTGTTCAACTCCGCGTTGGATCTTGACGGAGGGACGATGCAGCCTGCCAGTGACGATACCCCCTGGGGCTACATTGCCGTGGTCAACGACGCTCCCAAACAGGTTGTCCAGCCGACGGCGGTGAAGGATCTCGTCTACACCGGAAAGGCCCAGATCGGCGTGACCGCGGGCGAGGGCTATACCGTTGGTGGCGTGGCTTCGTCAACCAACGCGGGAAGCTACA
The DNA here is from genome assembly GCA_905214895.1 of uncultured bacterium. The sequence continues at coordinate 14,805 of CAJMNP010000003.1, forward strand.
AAGCTATCGTTACCCTCAAGGACGGCTACGTCTGGAAGGATGGCACGAACAACCCCGTGATTATCGACTGGTCCATTGCTAAAGCCCCGCTTACGGCAGCCTTCAAGAACACGACGCTCAATGTGGGTGATGAGCTCAGTACCGGCCTTATGGATATTACGGGGTTTGTGAACGGCGAATCAATTATCTCGGTGAAACTGGCAGATACAACGTTCACCTTGCCAACGATGTCGGGTGGCGATACGTCGCAGGTTGGTACGTATACCGTGACCCCGACGGGCGGTACTGCTAAGAACTATGAGTTTGTGGGCGTACCGGGAGTGTTGACGGTTAAGAAGCCCGAAGCTTCCAAGGAACTCACCCCCGGCACTTACCGGATTACCGCCAACCTCTCCATGCCGGGCAAGTACAACCCGTTGTTGCCGGGCACCACGGTGTATCCGACGAATCCGAATAACCCATTTGGACCCGTGATCGATTACAACGATCAAGCCGAGGTGTCGAACGCTATTCCAACGACCCCTGTTTCCATGAATGCGACGCTCGTGGTGGCGAAAGATGGGACGCGCACGCTTGTCCTACCTGTTAAGAATCCCGTGTTCACGCTGCAGGAACTTGGTACGTCAAGCGAGCTCAAGGATATTTCGGTCACGCGCGTGCCGCCCAAGGATCCAGCAAACTGGAAATACGGGAAGTACGAAACGCGGATCAGTCAGCTGACGATTAAGCTGACTGACGACTTGACAAGTGGGACGAAGGCATACTTCTTCAAGGGCTCTAAGATGTACGCAGTGCCCCTAGACCAGGATATTCAGCCGGCGGGTGATGTCGCCCTGCAGCTTGATGTTGCCTATAGCTCCGCCAAGAAGGTTTCTGACACCACGACGGTTCCCGGCGGTAACGGCGGTTCCACGAAACCCGGAGGCAACGGGGGAGGGTCGGATCATAACAACTCCGGCAACGCCGGTGGTAACCAGAACAACAATCAAGGCAACCAGGGCAACTCGAACAACGGGGGCTCCACGGGCGGTGGCGGCACGGCGACCGGGCACCTTAAGGAGGGTACCTACACCGTGACGGCGAACATCTACGTGAGCCGTGCGAGCTCGGGCCTGCCGCTCTCGCCGCACATCACGAGCGGCGTGTTCCCGCCCAAGGACCCGGTCACCAACAACGCCACGCTCAAGGTGGACGCCAACGGCCGCGCCGTGCTCTACCTGCCCATTAAGATCCAGTCGCGCATCATGACGGTGCAGAGCGTGAACGGGTTGAACGTCATCTCGAGCACAGGTGGCAACGCGCTCACCGGCGTGACCATCGACCTCGGCGTGCTTGAGAACCCCGGCTCCACCATCAAGAAGGGCTGCTCGGTGACCATCACCATGGGCTCACTCGCCTCGACCATCTCGGGCATCACCGGCCAGCACACCTGGGACGCCACCTTCGAGCTGAACCTCTCGGGGCTGCCGAGCTCCGGTGGCGGCTCGGTCCCGGCCGGCCTGCTCTCCAAGCTGCAGAACGCCGATTCCAACGTGACGGGCGTCACGACCAAGGAGGCCGAGCAGGCCGCCCTCGAGGCGCTCGAAGCCGAGGCGGCGGCTGCCGGCGAGGACGGCAAGAACAGTCCCGTGCAGAAACTTGCGGGCAAGAGCAGTGGCGAGAAGGCGCTCGAGACCAACCCGATTGCCTTTGCGGCCGGCGTGGTGTTTGCCGGCGCGCTGGTTGGCGGTGGCTGCGTGTGCGGCGTGAACGCCTATCGCCGCCACAAGCGCGAGGCAGAGCGGAGCAGTCGCACGGCCGAGAAGACCGAGGCTTAGTCGCCGCAAGGCATGCAGGCAGGGCGGACGGGATGCTGGTCCCGTTCGCCCTTTTCAAACGTACTGGGAGACGCATCCATGAATATCACCACCGATCTTTCGCGCCGTAGCTTTCTGGCGCTTGGCGGTTCTGTCCTCACGGTTCTGACTGGCCTAGGCCTCGCCGGCTGCTCGGGCGGCTCATCTACCGGCTCCGGTTCCGCTGCTGCCGACTCGTCGCCCGCGGGCGTAACCTTCAAGTCTAAGACCGAGGATCGCGAGCTCAAGGGCTCGGCCGACGTCACCAGAGTGCGCGTGGGCCTCATCATGGGCCCGCCCTCCATGGGACTCTCGCAGTTCCTGCTGGCGGCTAAGAACAACAAGACCTTCAACGACTTCTCCTTCGAGCTGAACGGCGTGGACTACGTGGGCCTCTCGGCTAAGTTCAACCAAGGGGACTACGACATCTGCACCCTGCCCAGCAACATCGGTCCCATCCTTTTCAACAACGACGAGCTCAAGAACGACTATCAAGTCATTTCCATTGACAACCTGGGCGTGCTCTACGTGATGACCACCGATCCCTCCATCAAGACGCTCGACGACCTCAAGGGCAAGCAGGTGCTCGCCTACGGCCAGGGCGGCACGCCGGAGTACACCATCGAGGCGCTGCTCAAGAAGACAGGGCATGCTGGCGACTTCAACATCGTGTTCAAGAGCACACCATTCGAGATCCTGAACCTCATTCAAGATCAGCCGAACGCCATCGCCATTCTGCCGCAGCCCTTCGTGGCGCTCGCCGAGACCATGGTGGACAAGCTCTACGTGCCCATCTCCATCACGGACGAGTGGAACAAGGCGTTCAAGAAGGAGGGATCGATGGCTGTTACCACCACGACCATCGTGAATAAGAAGTTCGCCGAGGAGCACGAGCAGGCCGTGGTGGAGTACCTGCAGATGGCGGGCAAGAGCGTGGAGTGGTCACTCAAGAACATGAAGGCCGCCTCGCAGCTGCAGGAGGAGTTGGGGACCTTCCTCAACAACCAGGTATCGCTTGCGGCTATGCCGCACATCGAGATGGTGAACCTCACGGGCGAGCGTATGCGCACGGCGCTCTCCGGGTTCGTGAAGTGCCTCTACGACGCCAACCCCGATAGCGTGGGCGGCAAGATTCCCGGTGACGGCTTCTACTACCTGCCGCCCCAGGGGTATCTGGACGATTCGAACACGAGCGTCTCGGGCGAGGACGTGCCCACCGACGGCAGCGCGAGCGGGGATCTGCAGTGAGTGCCCAGGAGAGGGGTGCCGGCAAGGCAGGTGCCGTGGACGCGGGCATACCGGCGTCTGCGGCGGACGAGGCCGCGCGCGGCGAGGCTTGGGCCGAGGCGGCGGGCGCTCCCGGGCGCGTGCTCACCCCGGCGCAGATCCACGACATGATGGGCGTGGACGAGGCACGCGCCGCGCAGATGATCCAGATGGTGCGTCAGAACGGCTTGCCCGACGACCAGATGGCGTTCATGGTGCGCACCGCCGCGGGCAAGGGCGCCACGCCGGACAGAATCCTCGCGGTGATGCGGACCTTCGGGGCCGCGGACGAACGGGCTATCGGCGTGATGCGCACCTCCGGCGTGCTGGGTGACGAGGAGGCCGACGCCTTTCTTGTGGGTGTGCGTGCGCTTGCCGTGGCGGCCACGGGCGCCGCGGATGACGAGGACGCCGCTGCCGTCGCGCGGCGCGAGAAGTGCCTCGGCCTCCTCAAGCGGGCGGGCATCATCCTGTTCTGGTTCGCGGTGTGGGAGGTCGCCGACCGCCTCATCGGCAACCGCCTGGTGCTCGCCGGGCCCATCCGCACGCTCGAGGCGCTGGCCGCCCAAGTGGTGAAGCCCAACTTCTGGGTGATCAGCCTGGCGTCCACGGCGCGCATCGCCGTCGGCTTCCTCATGAGCTTCACGGCGGGCGTGCTGCTGGCGCTCGTGGCGTACCGCATGCGCATCGTGCGCGACTTCGTGGACCCCATTATCTCGCTGCTGCGGACGCTGCCCATCGTGAGCTTCATCATCATGCTACTCATCTGGGTGGGGCCGCAGAACCTCACCATGTTCCTGGCGTTCTTCATCGTGCTGCCGCTCATCTACACCAACGTGCTCTCGGGCTTTGAGAGCGTGGATCCCCAGATGCTCGAGATGGCGCGGGTGTTCCGCCTCTCGCCATGGCACACGTTCATGTACGTGTACCGGCCCGCGGTGATGCCGTTTCTGGCTTCGAGCTGCAAGATCAGCCTGGGCATGAGCTGGAAGAGCGGCATCATGGCCGAGGTGCTCGCCATGCCCGATCCGTCGATCGGCAAGCAGATGAACACGGCGCGCACCTTCTTGAACACGCCGGACCTCTTTGCCTGGACCGTGGTGGTGATGATCCTCTCGCTCGCGTTCGAGAAGCTGTTCATGCAGCTGGTGAAGCTCGCGGCGCGGCCGTGGGGCGGACCGTTGGGACGCGGCGGCACCGCGAAGGGCGGTGAGTGACGTGGGGTCGGTGGAAGACGTTCGCATCGAGGGGCTCCGTAAGAGCTTCGGCGATCTGGACGTGCTGCACGGCGTGACCTTCACCCTAATCGCGGGTGGCGTCTACTGCCTCATGGCGCCCTCGGGCAGCGGTAAGACAACGCTCTTCAAGGTGCTGCTGGGGCTCGATGCGGCAGATGCCGGCGTCGTGACGGGTATCGCGCCCGGGCAGATCGCGGCGATGTTTCAGGAGGAGCGCCTCTGCGAGGCGTTGACGCCCGTGGAGAACGTGCTGCTCGTGTGCCCGCGCGAAACGCGTCGGGCGCGGGTGCGCTCGCTGCTTTCGCGGATCCTGCCCGAGGACTCGCTCGACCGGCCCGTTTCGCAGCTCTCGGGTGGCATGCGGCGACGCGTGTCGCTCGCCCGCGCGGTGGCGTATCCCTCGCGGATGCTGCTGCTCGACGAGCCCTTCACCGGCCTCGACGCCGTGACCAAGGGACGCGTCATCGATTTTTTGCTGTCGGAGCGGCGCGGGCGCACGATGCTCGTCTCGACCCATGCCGAGGGCGATGTGGCGCTGCTGGGCGGGGAGAAGATCGAGCTCGACCGCGTGCAGGACTAGAGGATTGATCGCGGCGCCGCTGCGGGACCACTCCCGCCTGCGCCGAACCGATACCGAGATGAGGAGACAACTATGTTCGATAGCACCAAGACCATGCGTGAAATCGCGACCGAGGACCCCCTGTTCGCCGAATTCCTGGTGAGCAAGGGCTTCCCCTTCACCGTGGACAACCCCATCACTGAGCTCGTCACCTTCGACGACGTGGTGAACGTACGGCAGCTCGACCGTGACGCCTTTCTGGCCGAGTACGAGGAGTATCGCGCGGCGCGCGCGTAGAGCTTCGTGCACAGGAGGGGCGCCGAGAGGGGACAGAGGGGGTCTTCATATGGCTATGACGCAGCACTACACGCTGGGAATCGATATGGGCGCGAGCTCGGTCAAGGTGGTCGCGCTCGGGACGGGCGCAGCCGCGGCGGAGGGCGCGGGTGCGGGGAGCGCGCCGGCCGTGCTTTGGAGCACGCGGCGGCCGCACTACGGCGATCCCGTCGCCTGCCTGCGCGACCT
>CAJMNP010000004.1 GCA_905214895.1 uncultured bacterium
TATCGGTCGATGATTTCAATCCTGCGGCTAGCCGATGTTCTTCGCAAATAAATGAGGCTTCCCTATTCAAAAACCGAAAACCCCGCCAAACGTGATTCCCCTAGGGAAAACACGCTTGGCGGGGTCGTGGCGTGATTCCCCTAGGGGAATCACGCCATCAGACGAACAGCTCAGCCGAGCGGCTCGCTACTCCTCCCAGTAAGCATCTGCAAGCAGCTTAAAGCAGATCTTCTTGACCGGCTGTGCGCCATCGCCCGGGAACTCGAGCGTGGGCATGTGAGGCTCGCCGGCAACGAACAGCGCAAACTTGTCGTCGGCAAGATCGCCGGCGATCGAAGCGTCGGAATCGACCAGATCGTAGTCGTCCTTCTCGTCAAACTCCTGAACCAGCGTCAGACTGCCCGTGGCGACCTTAAAGGCCTCGCGACCCTCAACGTCGATCTGCAGGTCGTGATAGCGCTGATGCGTCTCATAGTGAGCCTCGGCCTCGGGACGCGTCGTGGGAGCCATGACGTTCGCATAGACCTTGTCGCCCAGAATCGGATGGCTGCCGACCTCGAGCTCTGCCGGGTCGTTCTCCTCGAGCCAGTCGATCAGCACGTCGAGGCCCTTGAGCATTCCGCGGTACTCCTCGATATCGCCCAATGCACCGTAAATCATCTAAATCCCCTCTCGGATCGCTTCTTTGGCGGCTACTCGGCAAACGCGTTACCGACGCTGTTGCCACCCACATACGCCTCGACCAGGGTAAGGTCGGGATTGAACACGACAAACTCGGCGTCGCGCCCCAGCATAATGCTACCGCACTTGTCGTCGACATGAGCTAGCAAGCAATGCCGGGGCCGACGCCCAGGCTTTTACAGCTCGGTCACGACAACGCCGTTGTAGACCTCGTCCCAACGGTCCATGACCAGATGGCCGGTCATGGGATCCATGGCATTGAGCTTGCCGCAGGTGTTGGCGGTGCGCAGCACCGTCTCGTCGTCCGCGCCAGCAGCAATGGCATGCGCGAAGCCAGCGATAGTGGAGTCACCAGAGCCCGTGGCGTTAACGGCAGGGATATCGGGCGTCTTTGCGCGGAACGCACGGCCATTGTGGAAGCCAACGGAGCCGGCAGCGCCCATGGACACGACGACCCAGGGGATATCGGAGAAGCGGGCATCAGAGGCGAGCGCGGCGCGGAGCTCGTCCACATCGTCGGTGGTAAAGCTCGTACCCAAAAGGCCGTTGATCTCGGTCAGGTTAGGCTTGACCAGCTCGGGCTTAATTTCGGACTTAAGGGCGGCCTCGAGCGAAGCACCCGAGGTATCGAGCAACACCTTGGCACCGGCGTTCTCGGCAATGCCCGTGATCTTGGCATAGTAGTCTGCCTCGACACCGCGGGGCAGCGAACCCGAGATGGTGACGACGTCGGCCTTGCTCGCAAGCTCGGTAAACTTGGCGGTAAAGGCATCGAGCTCCTCGGGGGCAATTGTCGGACCGCTCTCGAGCAGCTCGGTCTGGTTGCCGGCATGAAGGATATTGAGGCAGATGCGGGTCTCGCCCTTGATGGGCACAAAGTCGTTGTTAATACCGTTGGCGTCCATGAGCTCGGCCATGTAAGCGCCCATGTGGCCGCCGAGCAGACCGGTTGCCACGACGTCGTCGCCCAGCTGACCCAGCACACGGGCCACGTTGAGGCCCTTGCCGCCGGCGGTCTTTTCGGGCGTCACACGGTTGACGTCATCGATAACGAGCTCATCGAGCTGATAGCGCGTATCGACAGACGGGTTCATCGTAACGGTGAGGATCATTTTTAGCTCCTTATCTCGCAGGCTCCTAGTGCCTCGCGATACGAGTCGACAAAACGGAATTACAGAATTTCAATCGTGAACGAGCGAACGACGGTCTCCTTGGGCTTGGCGACAAGGCAGCCGCGCTTATGCTCAAGCACGTCATCCTCATCGGAGCAGGTCGAAAGGCCGCCCCAGGGCTCAACTGCCACAAAATCGCCCTCGGGCTTACTCCACACGATGAGGTACGGAAAGCCCTCGAAGCTCAGGCGAACGCCCTTGTCCTCGCCCTTTTTGGAAATCGTGACCTGACGACTCTCGAGTACGTCAAAGATGGTCTCCGCAAAATCGAAGAGCTCGTGCGACAGGGGCAACGTCTTCCCCACCATGGGGTTCTTGGAGCGGTTTGCCACATCAATCAAGCCAGTCGATGGAACGGCGGTGCAGAGCTCCGCAGCCTCGTCCTTCTCAAAGCGCAGCTCGTAGTCCGTATAGACCTCGCCCTCATCGAGCGGGCACCTAAAGCCGGGATGTCCACCGATAAAGAACGGCATGTCCTCGGTGCCTTCATTGGTCACCTCATAGGAGACACGCACGGCGGCGTCCTCGAGCGTATAGCGGGCGACAAGCTTAAACGGATACGGATAATCGCTCAGCAACGCGGCGTTATCCTCCGAAGCCAGGCACATCGCCAGCTCGTTCTCACTCTGGCTCAGCAGCTTCCACTCCTGTTTGCGCGCAAACCCGTGGCGAGCGAGCTTCACATGATGCCCGGCAAACGTCATGGCATTGTTGTCGCGCAAGCCTCCGCAAATCGGAAAGCAGACCGGCGCCTGACCGGACCACACCGCGGGATCACCCTGCCACAAATACTCACGACCGTCAGCCTCAATCGAGGTAAACGAGCCGCCGGCCGTGGAAACCTTGATAGAAATCGAATCGTTGGAAAGAGCGTATTCCATTATCCATCCTTTCGGACAACTGCTTTTTCATGCAAGCGCCCGCCTCAATCCTAGTCAAAGGACAAACCCGCGCGCTCGTCGATGTGTCCGGTATCCCGACCATACAACGGGGTACCATACAGACATTGATGCAATTACAGCTGAAAGGCCTTCTTATGCGAACCATCATCCTTTATGCCTCACGCCACCACGGCAATACGAAAAAGCTCGTGGACGCCATCGTCGAGGCGCACCCCGAAATCGATACCCTCGACGTGAAGTCACTCGGTAAAAACGAGTACCCCGACCTGCACGAATACCATCTGATCGGTGTCGCCACGGGCATCTATTACTCCGAGATCGACAAGGACATGGCACGTGTGCTCACGAACGTGCTGCAGCCGCAGGATAAGGTATTTGGCCTTATGACCTATGGTGGCAAAAACAAGTGGTACGGCAAGGATATCGATGGCATCTGCCGCATGAGGCAGGCCATCTTTATGGGTGTCTACGGCTGCCCCGGCTTTGATACGTGGGGGCCGTTCAAGCTCGCCGGCGGCGTCCAGAAGGGACACCCAACTGCCGAAGAGATTAAGGGAGCCGTCGATTTCTTCGACAAAATCGAAGATGAGTACGGCGATATCATCGTCGAAGAGTACGCCAAGCGCGAGAAGCGTCTAGCATACGAAAAGGAGCATCCTGCAGGAGGCCTGGTGGCCGGCGTTAAGCGCACGGCAAAGAAGATTGCTAACAAGCTGTAACTGTGAAGGTGCTTTTGAGCGTTTAACCCATACGGCGGGTCCGAGCAGATTCGGGCCCGCCGTCTTTTTCTATCGTTACTCGGTAAAGGCGTTGCCGACGCTCTGGCCGCCAACATACGTCTCGACGAGGGTGAGCTCATGGTCGAACACGACAAAGTCGGCGTCGCGACCCGGCATGATGCTGCCGCACTTATCCTCGATGTGCGCGGAGCGTGCCGGCACCTCGGTTGCCATGCGAATGGCGATATCGGCGCTGGCGATGCCCCAGTCGACGATGTTCTTGACGCCCTGGGCAAGCGTGAGCACCGAACCGGCAATGCTCTTGCCATCGGCGAGCCAGCACAGGTTGTCCTTCATGATGACGTCCATGCCGCCGCTGGTGTAGCTGCCCTCGGGCATGCCGCCGCAGCCCAGGCAGTCGGTGATGAGTACCGTGTGCTGCCAGCCCTTGGCCTGCAGCAGCGCCTTGATGGCGGCAGGGTTTACGTGCTTGCCGTCACAGATGATCTCGGCGTAGGTCTCGGACGTGGACATAGCAGCACCCACGACACCGGGCTCACGGTGATGCAGCCCGCGCTGGCCGTTATAGGTATGCGTAAAGCAGCTGGCACCGGCGTTGATGGCGGCGATGCACTCATCGTAGGTGGCGTCGGAGTGACCGATGCTGGTCACCACACCCTTGGCGTTCAGAGCAGCCGCATAAGCAGCGGCACCGTCGCGCTCGGCCGCCATGGCGCTCTTAACGATGCGACCGCCCGCAGCCTCCTGCCACTGATCAAAGACCTCCTCGGAGGGATCGATAAGATAAGCGGGGTTCTGCGCGCCCACGTGCTTCATGGTAAAGAAGGGGCCCTCCAGGTAGATGCCCTGAATGCGAGCACCGCAGAAGTCGGGGCCGCGACCCTCGTCCGCCTGAGCGATGGCGGCGCAAGCGTCCTTGATCTGCTCGACGCCATCGGTGAACGTCGTGGGTAGCCAGCTGGTGGTACCGCGACGGGCGAGCTCAGTCGAGCTGATATCGATACCCTCGGGGTCGTTATCGGTAGTTGAGTGGTTGTAGAAGCCATGGATGTGGGTATCGACCATACCCGGTGCGATCCACGATCCCGTGTAGTCCTTGATCTCGCAAGAGGGCTCGTCGGCCTGCCAGGCGCCAAAGACGCCATCCTCGATCATAAGATAGCCGCCCAGCTGCGGACCTGCCGGCAAGAAGAACTTGTCAGCCTTAATTGCGTACGTGCTCATATGCACTCCTTGCTTCTAAAGCAGTTGACTGTGGTGATGCTTATACCCGGTCCATGTGAAAACAAAAAGCGCCCGCCCGCCGTTATGAGCGGACGGGCGCCCTTGCAGGGGGGACGCGATTAAGCGGTGAAGGGGTGAATCGTCACGCCCTTAACCACGCGGTTGACCGTGCCGGTGGGGCTCGGCGTATCGGGCGTGTTGCCCACGCGCACGGAGTTGAGCAGGCTGATGGCCTGGGCAAACATCACGAACGGCAGGGCAAGGTAGCCCTCGGGGAGTGCCTCATAGCCCTTAAAGGTGAAGGACTCGCCCTCGTAGACGGTAGCGCCATCCTGCTGAACGGCAACGGTGTGCTGAGCGATCTTGTCGCCACCGATCTCGTTGAGGATGTCGATATCGTACTGACGGGTGTAGGCATCGTTGTTGACGAAAACGAACACGAGGGTCTTGTCGTCGACGAAGGACTTGGGTCCGTGACGATAACCCATAGAGGTGTCGTAGGAAGTAGCGACCAGACCGTGAGCGAGCTCGAGGATCTTGAGCTGGCTCTCCTGGGCAAGGCCACCGAAGGAGCCGGAACCCAAGTAGGTCACGCGGTTGAAGTCGCCAGCCAGGTAATCGGCAACCTCGGACTCGCGAGCGATGACCTCCTCGCCCATCTTGGCGATGGTCTCGACCCACTCGGCCTTCTGCTCGTCGGAAGCCTCGTCAAAGATGAGGGTAGAGAGCAGGGTCATGCAGGTGTAGGAACCGGTCATGGCGAAGCCCTTGTCGTTGGCGCGCGGGATGAGCAGCGTCAGCGCATTGGGGTCATCAGCGGACTCGACAGCGAGCTTGCCCTCGGGAGCGCAGGTGATGTTGAGAAACTTGACGTTGTGGACGAGCTCCTTGGCAACGGCGACGGCGGCAAGGCTCTCGGGGCTGTTGCCAGAGCGGGCAAAGGAAACCACGAGCGTGGGATCCTCGGCGCGCAGGAAGTCGCGCGGGGCGCTCACGATATCGGTCGTGGCGATGGGCTTAAAGTCGTAGAGATCAGTGTTGCCAGCGTGACGCAGGTACGGGGCGCAGGTATCGCCAACATAGTCGGACGTACCGGCACCGGTGAAGACAACGGACAGACGGCCCTCGCCCATAGCGCGAGCCTCAGCCAGGAAGGCCTCGATGGCCTCCTTGTTCTCGCGATAGATGTTGAGCGTATCACGCCAAAGCTCGGGCTGCTGAGCAATCTCGGCCGTGGTGATCTGGGCGCCGAGCTCGGTGAGCTCCTCGACACTCTTCTCGAACATTTCTAATACCTCTCTCTAGAAGTAATCCTCTGACGTGCAATTATACACTTCGGTTGGTTATCTGGTAGTAACCAGTTAAATACAAAGAATCATCATATGGAAACGGTGCAGACACTAATCGCTACGCTGGTGGTAAACCTTGTATTTAAACTGATCGGCACGAGCAACCGAGAGCGTATACTCCACAACCTCGTTTGACTCGTTATACGTAGTCCTAACCAAATCGAGCACAGGCGAGCCCTCGACGATTTCCAAAAGGTGGGCATCGGTGGGACGGGCTATGCTCGCATAGAACTCCTCTTCAGCCACGCGTATTTTTTGCTGAAAGTCTTGCTCAATCACATCGTAAAGCGGCTTACGCTCCAGCAGCGGTCGCTTTAGGGACAGAAATTGACGAACCGGTAGATAGCTACGTTCGACCATCATGGGCATGTTGTCGGCAGAACGAAGGCGCTTGAGCTTAAAAATGCGATCACCGATACGTAATCCCATATGCTCGGCCAGATTCTTATCGGCCTCCATCTCGCAAAAATCGAGAATCGTGGTCTCGGGGTCGCGACCCATCGCGCGCATCTGCTCGGTAAAGCTGTAGGACTGCATAAGATTGGTTGCCTTTGCCGAACGGTCGGTCACAAAGGTACCGCGACCGTGCTGCCGAACCACCAGTCCTAAACGCTCCAGTTCCTGCAGAGCCAGGCGTACCGTAGTGCGCGAGAGACCATAGCGCTCCGAAAGTTCGCGCTCGGAAGGAATCATGTCACCGGCGCGATATTCATGGTCAATCTTTTCGGTCAGAATATCGACCAGCTGATCGTACAGCGGTTGCTTGCGCGCTCCGATCGCCATCCTATCCTCCCTTTTGCTCAAACTAGGCTAATACCTTGGGTGTTTAGCATTATCTGTCTGCCACACCCGAATCATCAAGAAAACAAAAGCCGCGCGCTCTTTCGAGCACGCGGCTTTTAACATACACATGGCTTAAGGGGTCGGGGTGTGAGCCGCGTAGGGACACACCCCTCAAGCTAGAGCCTTACCAGATGCTCGGCCAGAGACCAAGCGGGCCAGCGCCCAGGATGCCCAGAACGAAGAGCAGCAGAATGCCCTTGGTCGGGGTCCAGCTGTGCTTAGCGAACATGTAGTAAAGCAGCAGCGTAAGCATAAGCGGGACAAGCTTCGGGACGATGGTGTTGAGGGTGTCGGCAACAGAGAAGTTGACCGGATCCTCGGTGACGGTGCCGTAGGTAACGGACTCCATGCCGTTGCCCAGATCGGTGACGCCGCACTCGACAGCGTTGCCGTCGGCATCGGAAGCGGTGAGGGCGTTGCCGTCCTCATCGGTCATGGCGATGGTACCGGCCTCAGCGGTCTCGGTATCGATGCCCTCCATACCGGTGAAGTTCTCGGCCTCCTTCTCGGAGACGATCACGGTAGTAGCGGAGAGGCCACGGGTGGTGCCGTTGGGGATCTGGAGGTTGATCTGGGTGCCACCCATGGTGACGACCAGGCAACCGACGACGAAGACGCCCATGATGGAAGCGGCACGCGTAAAGGCCTGCATGTTGGCGGTCAGAGCGTCAATAGCGCTGGTGCCAAGCTTGTAGGACCAGTTCATGAGCCAGAAGCGCAGAGCGAACTGGACGACGTTGAAGATCACCAGGAAGATCAGCGGCGCAGCGGCGTTACCGTTGATAGCCATGTTGGAGGTGATGCCGGCCGTGATAGGCACGAGCGTCAGCCAGAACAGGGCGTCACCGATACCACCGAGCGGGCCCATTGCGGCGACGCGGACGGCGCGGATCGTGGGGATGTCAACCTTGTTCTGCTCGAGCGAAAGCACGATACCCATGACAAAGGTGACGAGGAACGGGTGAGTGTTGAAGAACTCCAGGTTGTGGCTCATGGAAGCCGCGAGGTCGTTCTTGTTGGTGTGGATCTTCTCCAGACCGGGGATGATGGAGTAGAGCCAACCAGCGGCCTGCATGCGCTCGTAGTTGAACGATGCCTGCAGGAAGCAGGAGCGCCAAGCCATCTTGTTGAGGGTCTTCTGGTCGAGCTGCGGAGCAGGAGTGAGATCCTCGTAGTGCTCCGGGATCACATACTCATTAGATGCCATCTTCGAAGTCACCTCCGTCAGAAACAGCTGCACCCTTCAGCTCGGTCTGCTGCTGGAAGTCCCAGAAGGCGATGCCGAAGCCGATGAGAGCGAGGATGAGCAGAGCAGGGGTTGCCAGAGAATCGTTGGCAACGGTGATGAGCGCGAGGCCAAAGCCCATGAGGAAGAAGCCCCACATATCGCGGTTCATCATAACCTTGAGCAGGACGGCGAAGCCGACGAAGCGCATCATGCCGCCTGCAGCGGAAAGACCGGTCTGCAGCCAAGTCGGGATGGCGGAAGCGATGGTCTGACCGATGGTGGCGCCAGCGATGAAGAACAGGGTGACGACGACGGCGAAGATCAGGCCGAGCAGAGCCATGGCGAAGTAGTTCAGACGCTCGATACCCTTGGTGTCAGCGTTGTGAGCCATGTTGTCCGCGGAGGACATGAGCGGCGACATAAGCGTGAAGACCAGGGTAACGCCGAGCTGACCAAGCAGAGCGAACGGAATGGCAAGGCCGACTGCCGCGTTGGGCTCGAGGCCCGTGGCGATAGCGAGAATGGCTGCCATGATGCCGCCAATGACGGCGTTAGGCGGCTGAGCGCCTCCAATCGGCATGTTGCCGATCGTCATGAGCTGATAAGTACCACCCACGAGAAGACCGGTGTTGAGGTCGCCAAGGATAAGACCGATGACGGCGCCGGTGACGATGGGCTGATAGAGAGACTCGAGGAAGTTGAACTGGTCGATTGCCGCGATGAACGTGACGACGAAGACCAGAGCGACCTGGATGATCGAGTATTCCATCTTGCTCCTCCTTTCAAAATGTATGTACGCACTTTGGATAACACGTACAGAATGTCAGGGTTTCACTCCTGACAACGTGGATCATGAGGATTACGAGAAGAGCTTGCTCGTGTCCTCAACAGGCGTGCTCGGAACGCGCCTGATCTCCAACTCCACCCCCAATTCCTGCAGCTCTTTAAACGCAGCGACATCCTCGTCGTTAACTGCGACGGAGGTGGCGACTTGGCGCTTTCCTTCCGACATGTGCATGTTGCCGATGTTTACCTTCTTTATAGGCACACCGCCCTTGACGAGCGTAAGCACGTCTTCCGGTGTTTCGGCCACGATGAAGATCTTCTGGCGCGGGCTCGCCTTGCCGATGACGTCGATGGTCTTCTGCAGGGAGAAGAAACGCGTAGCAACGCCGGTGGGAGCGGCCATCTTCATGAGGTTCTGGCGCATGGTGTTGTTCGACACGTCGTCATTGGCGACGAGGATGAGGTTGGAGCCCAGGGTGGAGTTCCACTGGGTGGCAACCTGACCATGAACCAGTCGGTTATCGATGCGGGTAAGAAGAATGTTGGGTTCTGCCATGTTGATCAGCTTCCTTTCGTTATTTGCTGACGACAGTTACTTGATCTCCTGAATCGCGTAACGCGAAACATCTACGACGGCACCGGATCGGACTTTGATCTGGACCTTTTCGCCTTCGATGCCTTTGACGGTTCCGTAGATACCGCCGGCGAAAAGAACCTCCTGACCCGGCTTGAGCTCCGTGTGCAGCTCCTTGAAGTACTTCTGCTTCTTCTTCATGTTGATTTGCGACCAGATGGTGTAAATCAAGCCCATGATGACAAGCAGGCCCAAAAGAGCGACCGAGGAACTCAGAACACTGGCTCCGAAATCGGCCATTAGATGCCGTCCTCGTCGCCGAAGATATCCTCTTCCTCGGCACCAGCGACGGAAGCGACCGTCTGGGCGGTGATGCCCGTCTGGCCAACGGTCACGGCCTGCTCGCCAAGCTCGGCGAGCGTGGCGTTGCCGCGGAGGAACAGAAGCTCAATAACCATGGGAAGGTTAGTTCCAGTCAGAATCTCGACGTTGTCGACATCCTGGGCAATCATCATTGCCTGGTTGAACGGGGTACCACCAAGCAGGTCGGTAAAGACGAGCACGCCATCGCACTCCTCGCGCATGGCGGTAATAGCGGCGCGGAGATCCTCACCGTAGGAAGCAGCCTGGTCGCCCTCAAAAGGAACGACGGTAAAAGCGGGCTGGTCGCCAGCGACCATAGCGATAGCGCTTGCGAGGCCGGGTGCGAACTGTCCATGACCGGTAAGAATAAAGCCAACCATTCAAATTTCCCTTCCGAAGGTGTGTACGATCTGAGTCCGATGATGTTCGGAAGCCAACGGGCAATCGCCCTTAAAGCTTCTTGGAAAGCGTTCTTTGAGAACCAGTGGTCTCTCAACTGGTAGTAACCACGTGACGTGTTGTTGTCACTATATCACCACAGAAGAGGTTGCTTTCGTTGATTCATACAGTAAAACGTTTTTGCACCGTTCACGGCGAAAAATCGACCGTTTACCGCTCATTAACACGTCTACCTGCGGTTTTGAAACCGTTTCGAAATGATTTGACGAAAGATCGGAACTTTTTTCGTGTCTAAACAACGCAGGTTGGCTAAAAATGGCTTGTAGAAAAAATGCAGGTCATTGTGAAGATTTGTGAATTGGTCTTTTTGACTTAATACCAGTTAGAACCAGTTTCGATATTATCGGTGAACGGTAGTTTTCGACCGTTCACCGGTTATTTGCAATCGTTTACGGCCGTTTTCCCGGATGAATTGAGGATACCCGATGAAGCACTTGCGCGGTTGCAGGATATTTCAATACTCGTCCATCCCCCCGCACGCCAAACTCCCACTCCCTGAATGTGCCATAAGCTCTCGCTATTCGTCGTACAAATATTACTTACTCTATTATGTAATTGTTTATCGTTTGTCGTTAAGCATGTTATAAGATACAAGTATCATCCAAGACATTGGTTGGAGGAGCTATGATCCGCTGGAACGTATCCAAATCGAATGAAGCCATCGACCGTGAACAGGCAATAGCCAAACTGAGGAAGCTCACTCGCTACTGCAAATGGGGCACAATCTGCACCATCGTGGCGCTCGCTCTGGCACTCCTCGCAGTCATTGCAATCGAAGATCTACTCATATTGCCTAGCCTCTCCCAAGGGTTCTGCCTCCAATCCGTAGAGCTTAATGCCGGCGAAGGGCCATCTCTCGCTCTCGTCGGCGCCAATGAACAGACCCCTCTTATGCTTGTCGCGCACGACGGTCATACTGCCATAGGGAGCGCCATGATGACATGCCTTGCGCTTGCCATTGTGCTAAGCGCATACAGGTTTTTCTCCGCCATTGAAAAGGCGGGCAGGCCCTTTGACCTCGAATGCATCCGCATACTACGTCAAGTAGGACATTTGTTCCTTATTGGCGGCGTTGCTGTGAAGCTTCTTGGTGCCATAGTCACGGGGCTGATACTCTCAGGATTTGGCGGCAACTTTACGGATGCGCTTGGCGGCCAGCACCTCGACCTCTCTATGGTCTTTGCAGGCCTGATTATTAGCCTGATTGCCAGCGTCTTCCAGTACGGGTGTATCCTGCAAATACAAGATGACGAGTTGCTCTAGGGGGAATCCATGATTATTCTGCGGCTCGACCGCATGCTCGCCGAACGCAAGATCTCATCCAAAGAGCTTGCGGAACGCGTGGGCATCTCCCAGGTCAATATGTCGCGCATCAAGACGGGCAAGGTTTCTGCCGTGCGCTTTTCAACTCTTGACGCGATATGCCGGGCACTCGACTGCCAACCGGGCGATGTACTGGAATATATGCCTGACGATGAAGCCGATAACCTCTTTGGACTTAAAGATTAATTGAGATTATTTAACTACCGGTACCTCCGACGTAATAAGCCCGCTAGAACGGATATCGTTCTAGCGGGCTTATTCAGATAGTTCGGCTACGCGATCGGTAAGCTCAGGCAGATCTTACGCAAACAGGCCGTAAATGCTGATGTTGGCCTTGGCGTACAGGCTGTTGGCGTACTCGGTCCACTTGGAGCTGGCGCTCGAAGCCTGCGAAGAATACTGCTGGTAAGCGGTGTAATAGGCGGTCATGGCCTGCTTATAGGTGGCGCTATCGGCGGTAAAGGCATCGTCGGCGAAGGCCTTAGCGTAGGTGCTGTCGGCGTCCTTCCAGGTGCCCTTCGAGCTATCCCACTCGTCGCCGGCAAGTTTGATGATGTAGTCGGCGTAGTCCTTGCTCGCAGTCTCCTCGTTGCCGTCAGAAGGCTCGGTCGGAGCGGTCGGCATGCTCGCGGAAGCATCGCCCACCTTCTTCTTGTAGAGCTTCTGCAGCGTCGCGGACTGACGGACGATCTGCTTGGCCTGATCCTTGGACACGCCGTACTGTTTTGCCATGGTCTTGTAGTCGGAGGTGCCGATGGAATCCTCGGCGTACTTCTTCATCTCCTTAGAAGAGACGGTAATGCCCTCGTCCTCGGCAGCATCGAGCAGAATCTTGTTGCGCACGTAGGACAGGAAGACATCGGCAGAAGGAGCGGTGTAGTTGCCATCGCTATCCTTGACGGTATCGAGGCTGTACTGGCTCTCGATGGCCTCGCGCGCGGTGATGTCGCTCTTCTTGCCGTTATAACTATAGCTTGCCACGGTCGAATCGAGCTGGTCCTCGGTCAGGGTCGACGAACCGACACCCTTGCCGCCAAAGCCGCCATTGCCAATAAAGAAGCCGACCACCGCAGCGATCACGACTGCAACCACGAAGGCGGCGATCATCGTCTTCTTGTGCTTGGATGCATGGTCGTCCGCGTCGGAGTCGTCGTCCTCGTCCTGTTCCTCGGGCATGAGGTTCTCGTCGGCGGCGTCCGCGGCGACCTTTGCCTCCAGGCGAGCGTCCTCTTCCTCGGCGGTCGTGCCGGCAGCAATGTGCTCGGCAGACGTACCGGCGACCAGGTCGATCTTCTCGTCCTCATCACCGTCGGGGCCTTCGCCGCGCTCGATGATCTGGATGCCGTCGATCTCGTCCTTCTCGTCCTTCTTTTGAATCAGACCCATATCAGTTACTCCTTGTTAGGAAACATAGTCTTCAATAGAATACGCCCGACGAGGCGCCGGGCGTATTGATTCTTAGGTTATACGCAAACACTTAAGTACTATTTAGGCGTTTGCAGCGTGCATGCCTTAGGCCAGGTGCGCGATAACGGCATCGGCAAAGGCCTGCGTGCCCACAGCGCCCTCAACGGAGCCGGTCTGGGCACGACGCACGTCACCGGTAACCTGCTCGCCCTCGTCGAGCGTGGCAGATACGGCGGCACGAATGCGATTGGCAGCATCGTTCTCGCCCAAGTGGTCGAGCATCATCGCAGCAGAAAGGATCTCGGCCGTGGGGTTGGCGATATCCTGGCCCGCGATATCGGGCGCGGAGCCGTGCGTTGCCTCGAAGATGGCGCAGTCGGCACCGATGTTGGAGCCGGGGGCCATGCCCAGACCACCCACCAGGCCGGCGCACAGGTCGCTCACGATGTCGCCGTACAGGTTGGGCAGCACCAGAACATCGAAGTCGTTGGGGTTCTGGACCAGGCCCATGCAGGTGGCGTCGACGATCTTGTCGTTGAACTCGATATCGGGATAGCCCGCGGCCACCTCGCGCGCAACGCGCAGGAACAGGCCGTCGGTCGCCTTCATGATATTGGCCTTGTGCACGGCCGTCACCTTTTTGCGGCCGCAGCGGCGGGCATACTCAAAGGCGTACTCCACAATACGGCGGCTCTTGGCGATAGAGATGGGCTTGATCGAGATGGCGGAATCGGCGGCGAATGTCTTTTGGCCCGAACGCTCGACAAGCTGCGAGAGCTCCTCGACCTCGGCTGCGCCCTCGTCGAACTCGATGCCGGCATAGAGGTCCTCGGTGTTCTCGCGCACGATGACCAGGTCGACGTCGCGGAAACGCGAGCCGTCGCCCGGCTGCGACAGACAGGGACGCGCGCAGGCATACAGGTCAAAGTGCTTGCGCAGGGCCACGTTAACGCTGCGGAAACCCGTGCCGACCGGCGTGGTGATGGGGCCCTTGATGGCAACCTTAGTCTCGGCGACCGCGTCGAGCACGTGCTGGGGCAGCGGCGTGCCAAACTCGTCCATGACGCCGGCGCCGGCCTCCTGGACGTTCCAATTGATCTGGACACCGGTGGCCTCGACCACGCGGCGCATGGCCTGCGTAATCTCGGGACCGATGCCGTCACCGGGAATCAGGACTACATCGTGCGCCATAATCTGTTACTCCTCGTCTTCGGCGTCGTCAGATTTTTTAACGCTAGCACGCTTCTTCTTTTTGGAGAGATCCAGGTCAAAACGTTTAACAAGCATTTCGCAAATCTCGCTCGAACGGGCCTTGAGATAGCTGCCCTTACCGTTCTCGGCATCGAACTTAAGGCGCAGCGCGAGCTTCTCGGCAACCTCGGCGTCGATCTCGCCCTGGCAAAACTCGTACAGGCAACCGAGCATGTCGCGATACTCGAGGTCGCCGTGGTAGCACTGGATGGCCTCGTCCAGGATGGGCCAAGCCTCGCGCGAACGCTCGACGCTCGTGGCACCCCACACGCACAGCAGGCGGAAGGCGGCATAGCGCAGCGTGGAGGAGATCTCGTCGAACAGTGCGGTCTCGGCGCCCTCAAAGGCATCGCCCAGCTGCTCGGGGCAGGTGGTAGCGAGCGCCGTCAGGGCATCGAGGGCCTCCCAGCGGGTCTGCGCCTCGGGGCGGTCGAGCGCCTCGATCAGCGCAGGCACGCAGGGCACGACGCGCTGCGGGTCACGCTCGGCCAGCAGATGCAGCACGCGGGCGGCAAACTGGCGGATGCGGCGCGTGGGGCAGCCGAGCTCCTTGACCAGACGGTCGACGGCGTTCTCGTTCTCCTCTGCCAGCTGAAGCTGTGCCAGCTCCTCGTCGGTGAGCTGTTCGTCTTTGTTTTCTGCCATAGTTACCTCTTCTTATTTCTTAGCGTGCTTGCCAGCACCCTTGCTGTCATCGGTGACCGAGATGAGCTGTCGGTCGGCTGCGCCATTGCGACGCGCACGGCGGCGTTCCTCGGCGTCGCCCGCGTCGGCGGCGGCGCGGTGAGCCTTGTTGACGTTAAAGACCTCGTCGTGCTTGCGCCACGGACCGACGGACTCGCCAAAGCTCATCTTAAGGCCGGCGATAAAGCCGCCGAGCCAGCCGATCGGCGCAAACTGCACCAGCGGGAACAGTGAGAACACCCAGGTCAGCAGGACGACTGCCGCCGCGCCTGCAAAGTTGGCAATCCAGTAGTCGCGCTTGGTGATCACGCGCTTTTCGCAGGCCCACTGGCCGCACAAAAAGCCAATGTAGATCGCAAAGAGAAAGAGCACCAGCGCGAGCACCACGAACGTCCAGCTCATGGGCGCTACTCCTCGTGATGATGGCCGCAGCAGCACTCGTGGCCGTCGTCATGGCCGTGGCCGCCGCAGCACTCGTGGTCCTCGCCGTGATGGTGACCGCAACCGCACTCGTGGTCGTCGCCATGCTCGCCGCAACCGCAGCCGTCCTCGTGGGCACCGTGCTCCTCGGGACGATACTGCGACCAGTCCAGACCGGCGGCGATGGCATCGGCCTCCTCCTTGTAGAGGACCGTGATGGCCTGGGTGCCCAGCTTGGCGCCACCGATGGCGTCGAGCATGTCGTAGAGCGTAAAGGCCACGTCGGCGCCGGGCAGCGCGAGCTCGCGGTCATCGGCGTAGGCGAGCGCCAGACGCAGATCCTTAATGAAGTGCTCGACCATAAAGCCGGGCTTGTAGTCGCCGTCGAGCGCCTTGGGGGCTAAGCTCTCCATAGCGCCGGACTTGCCGGTGCCGCCCAGGATCATCTGGCGGGTCTTCTCCAGGTCAAGGCCGCTCAGCTCGGCAAATGCCATGGCGTCGGCCATGCCGACCATGCAGGCGCCCAGCGACACCTGGTTGGCGAGCTTGGCAGCCTGGCCCTTGCCGGCGCCATCGAAGCAGCAGATGTTGGCCGCAAAGGTGGCAAGGATATCGCGGACCGGCGCGATGTCGTTCTCGGTGGCGCCCACGATAGCCGTGAGCGTGCCGGCGATGGCGCCCGACTCGCCGCCGGTGACGGGGCAGTCAAACGCCATGCGACCGGAGACTTGAGCGGCCTCGGCAATGTCACGGGCGAGCTCGGGCGAGCTCGTGGTGAGGTCGATCAAGACCGCGCCCGGCTTGGTGCACGCGAGCAGGCCGTCGCCCGCCAGGTAGAGCTCCTCGACCTCGGAGGGATAGCCCACCATGGTAAAGACGACATCGGCGTTCGCCGCGGCATCGGCCGGCGTATCGGCCCAGACGGCGCCGCGCTCAACGAGCGCTGCGGCCTTGGACTTGGTGCGGTTGTTGACCGTGACGGGATAGCCGGCGTCCAGGATGTGGCCGGCGATGGGGGCACCCATGATTCCGGTGCCGATAAATGCGACGGAGAGCTTGTTTGCCATGAAACCTTTCCTTTTGGGTTGGGTGTTATTACCAGGTTGAATACTCGGTGCCAGCGTTTGGGCTGTGAGTTGAGGGCGATTACGGCCGCGTTACTTGCCTACTGGCCGCGCACGCGGCGGGCGATGCGGTCGGAAAGCGAGGCTTTCTCGGCGCGGTTCTTGCCCCAAAACGCAAGTGCCACCATGCCGGGCCCCACGTGCGAGCCGATGGTAGGACCGACGGAACTACGGATAATCGTGACGTCGGCGCAGCCCTCCTCCTTGCGGATGGCGGCTTCGAGCCAGTCGCCGTCCTTCTCGGCATCGGCAGTCATAATGGCGATGGGCATAGTGCGATCGGGCACGTAGTTCTCACGGAACGACTTGAGGATGGACTTGAGCGCCTTCTTGCGGCCGCGGTTGACGCCGATCAGCGACAGCGAGCCGGCAAGGTCGTAGGAGAGCTCGGGCTTGACGTCGAGCTTTGCCGTGAGCTGTGCCGCCGCGGGCGGAATGCGGCCGCCTGCAGCCAGCGCGTCAAAGCTCTCGAGCGTAAAGTAGCCGTGGACATAGGTCTTGGCCTCGTTTGCCCAGTCGACCAGCTGCTTGGCGGTGAGTCCCGCTGAGCGCTGGCGCACGGCCTCGAGCGCCAGGAGCTCGCCGGTCGCGCAGGGCAGAGCGTTGTCGACCACGTACAGCTCAAAGTTGGGATACTCGGCGCGCACGGCGTCCGCCGCCTGGCACGCGGAGTTGTAGCTCGACGACAGCGCCGAGGTAAAGCACAGGTAGACCGTGGGCGTACCCTCTTTGGCGCACTCGGTAAAGAACTCGATATAGCGACCGAGCGACACAGCCGAGGTGGACACGCGGGCACCGGCGCGCATGCGGTCGTAGAACTCCTTGGGTGTGATGCTCGACCAGATGTCATCCGTGCGCTCCTCGCCATCGATAATGAAGGGGAAACCCAAGATATCGACATCGAGGTTCGCGGCGACCTCGGGGCTAAAGTCGCAGCAGGTATCGACGACGATGCGGCAACGGTCCGAATGACCGGCGGATGCGGCCTTGTCCATCAAAGCGACTCCTTACGTAAAAAGGCGGCCACCCGCATGGGATGGCCGCCAACCGTTAACTCATGCAAGTTAACGTATTTTACTCGTCAAGTGTT
Source organism: uncultured bacterium (assembly GCA_905214895.1). The sequence continues at coordinate 17,621 of CAJMNP010000004.1, forward strand.
TCGATGCGGGGCTTGATGATGCCATATCCACCATTCTTACGGTGATACACCACATTGATGAGACCGGTCGTCGCGTTCTCGAACACGTAGAAGTCGTGGCCCAGCAGATCGGTCTGCACCAGCGCCTGCTCCTCAGTCATCGGGGTGACGTCGATAACCTTCTCGCGGACGAGCAGGTCGTCCTCCTCCTCGGGCAGCAGCAGGTCGGCCAGATCCTCGACGCGCTCGACCGGCGCGACATCCGCGGCGCTGGCACCGCCCTGGCGGTTGTCCACGACCTTGGTCTTGAACTTACGCAGCTGGCGGGTGACCTTATCGGCAGAGAGGTCGATGGCGGCGTACATATCTGCACCGTGCTCGGCAACGCGAATTACCGAACCGCGGGCACGAACCGTAACCTCGACGATTGCCGGGTTGGGGTTCGAGGGGTTCTTCTCATAACGAAGTACAACGTCGACCGTCATGGGCTCGATATCGAAAACCTTGAGCGCCTCGCCGATCTTCTCATCCACATGCGCACGCAGAGCATCGGTTACCGTCGTCTTGCGTCCAGAAACCTTGATATCCATACGTGGCTCCAATCTGCCTCGGGGACTTACTGTACTGGCTATGTACCCATTGCCGTGCATTTAATCACGCGGATTCCTAAAGACCCGAATAACGACTGCTTGATACCGCATACCGAAGTCTCGCACTTTTCTGTGGCAAAGTGCGCTATGGAAGAGCGACGGCGACTTTGGTTTTGCACCTAAAAAATGTCTTTGACCTGCTGGTTTTATGGAAACGAAAAAGCCGGGCTCCCCTGTTGGGAGAGCCCGGCGATGCGTGTTGAAACCGTGAAGAGGCGTCCCTCCTAGCGCATAGGAGACGCCACCCCTAGCAATAACTAGCTATTGAGCTTGTTAATGTCGTCGTCGGTGATAGTGCCCTCCTGGCTGGACGATTTATCCTCGGAGGATGCACCATCGCTGCTCGAATCGGAGGATGCGGACTCGCTGGATCCGGTGTCGGTCGGCTGCACGTCGGCGCCCGAGACCGTCTTGGTGGTGAGGTCATAGGGCATCGTGCCGTACCAGACGGAGTGGACCGCCTCGAGCGTGCCATCGACCGTGATACCGTCGAGGGCATCGCTCACGGCACGGCATAGCTCGTCGTTGGCCGCGAGGCCCGCGACGCCGAGCGTCGAGGGCGTCTCGAGCGTGCCGACGTAAGAGACCTGGCTCATCAGGCGCGCAAGGTAGCCGCCGGCCGTGGAGTCGCAGATCACGTAGTCGACCTCGCCGGACTCGAGTGCCTCAAAGCACTCGTTGATGTTGGAGAAGGTCTTTTGGTTGGCCGTGATGCTCTGCTTGGCGAGCGCTTCCTGCGAGGCCGAGGAGGTCTGAACGCCCAGGGTAGCGGTGTTAAGCGTTTCGGTGGAAACGCTCAGCGACTCGCCGTCGCTCGTCTTTCCGAATACTGCCGCAGCGTCGTACAGGCAAGTACCAAGCGTGCTGATGTCATCATCCGTGGAATTGATATCGCCAATGAAGATGTCGGCCTTTTTGTCGCCAAGCACGGAATCAGCAGAAGACGCATCGACGAAGGCAACTTTAAGGCCCATACGGCTTGCAAGGGCGCGGGCAGCGTCGACCGCATACCCCGTGAGCTCGCCGTCGGTGCCCTGCATGGCCTGCGGCGCATCGGAAGTATCGAGGGCGACCGTCAGGGTACCGGGGGTGAACAGGGCATCATCCGACACCGTGGGCGTGACGGTCTCGTACTCGATCTGGTCGATCGTGGGAGTCGTGAACGTAGACAGCGGGTTGA
>CAJMNP010000005.1 GCA_905214895.1 uncultured bacterium
CGCGACATGTGCGCCACGCCTTCTAACTGGCGCTCGGCCGTCAGCGTGCCGGAGTACCTGCGTGCTCACGGCATCGTCGCTATCGAGGGCGTCGACACCCGCGCTCTTGTGCGCCACCTGCGCGACAACGGCTCCAAGATGGGCATTATCTCGACCGAGATCTTCGACATCGACGAGCTTGCCGAGCGTCTGGCCGCAGCGCCGACGCTGGTGGGCGAGAATCTGGTCAAGATCGTGAGCTGCTCTGGGCCCCATGCTTTTTCCGCGGGCGACCTGCCCGCTACGCATGACTTTGCGCTTGCCCCTGCCGCTCCTGCCCGCCACAACGTGGTCGCCTACGACTGCGGCGTGAAGCGCGGCATTCTGGAGGGCCTCGTCCGCGCCGGCTGCGACCTTACTGTCGTGCCGTGGGATACGCCCGCGAGTGAGGTGCTCGACATGAATCCCGACGGCGTCTTTTTGTCCAACGGCCCCGGCGACCCCGATGCCGTGGTGGAGACCTACGAGCAGGTGCAGCAGCTGATCGGCAAGGTGCCGGTCTTTGGTATTTGTCTCGGTCACCAGATGATCAGCCTGGCCTGCGGCGCCCAGATGGAAAAGCTTAAGTTCGGTCACCGCGGTGGCAACCAGCCGGTCATGAACCTGGTAAGTCGTCGCGTGGAGATCACCGCACAAAACCATGGCTTTGGCCTGCTGTTCCCCAGCTTGGGCAAGCTTGTCCCCGAGCTTTCCGGCGGAGAGACCGAGCATGCGGCCGATGGAGATCTGCGCGTCTGGGTGCGCCGCGGAATCGCGCCGGTCGTGATGAACGAGCGCTTCGGCCGCATTCGCCTAACACATGTGAACCTCAACGACGGCACCGCCGAGGGCATCCAGCTGCTCGACGCCCCGTGCTTCTCGGTCCAGTACCACCCCGAGGCCTCGCCTGGCCCCACCGATGCCCACTATCTCTTTACCGCCTTTACGCGACTCATGGACGGCGAGGAGAACTACCTGGACATCGACACCGCGAAGGACCGCCTGGCTGGCTGGAATTTTGCCGACGATGGTTCCGCCGTTCTACCGAACGGCGGACCGGCCGACGCTGCGGCTGCATCTGGCACATCATCTTGCCGTTCTGCTTCGGACGCGCGGGCATAAGCCCAGCGCGCCCTCGCATCACGGCAACCTGATGCACCAGCTGCACCCTCGCTGACTTTTCCAAAACATTGAGTCAGCCTCTCTAGGAGGTTTTAAACATGCCTAAACGTACTGACATCAAGCGCATCCTCGTCATTGGTTCGGGCCCCATCGTTATTGGCCAGGCCTGTGAGTTTGACTACTCCGGCGCCCAGGCCTGCAAGGTGCTCAAGGAGGATGGCTTTGAGGTCATCCTGGTCAACTCCAACCCGGCGACCATCATGACCGACCCGGGTCTTGCCGGCCGCACCTATGTCGAGCCCATCACCGCCGAGTTTATCGAGCGCGTAATCAAGAAAGAGCGCCCGGACGCGCTGCTGCCCACGCTGGGCGGCCAGACCGGTCTGAACGCCGCCGTCGAGCTGGCAAAGGACGGTACGCTCGACAAGTACGGCGTCGAGATGATCGGCTGCGACCTTGCCGCTATCGAGCGCGGCGAGGACCGCAAGCTCTTTAACGAGGCCATGGCCGAGATTGGCCTGGAGGTCGCGCGCTCGGGCTATGCCTACAGCGTGGCCGACGCCGAGGCTATCGCCGAGCGCGTGGGCTATCCCTGTGTACTGCGCCCGAGCTTTACCCTCGGCGGCGCCGGCGGCGGCATCGCTCACACCCACGAGGAGCTCGTCTCCATCGTGAGCCAGGGCCTGGAGCTCTCGCCCGCCCACGAGGTGCTGGTCGAGGAGTCCATCGAGGGCTGGAAAGAGTACGAGATGGAGGTCATGCGTGACCACGCCGGCAACGGCATCATCGTGTGCTCCATCGAGAACCTCGACCCCATGGGCGTGCATACCGGCGACTCCATCACCGTGGCGCCGGCGCAGACGCTCTCCGACCTTGAGTATCAGCGCATGCGCGTGGCCTCGCTCGCCATTCTTGAGAAGATCGGCGTCGAGACCGGTGGCTCCAACGTGCAGTTTGCCGTGAACCCCAACACCGGCCGCCTGATCGTCATCGAGATGAACCCGCGCGTGAGCCGCTCGTCCGCGCTGGCCTCCAAGGCCACGGGTTTCCCCATTGCCAAGGCCGCCGCGCGTCTGGCCGTGGGCTATACGCTCGACGAGATCGTCAACGACATCACCAAGGCTACGCCCGCCTGCTTTGAGCCCACGATCGACTACTGTGTGGTCAAGGTGCCGCGCTTTGCCTTCGAGAAGTTCAAGGGTACCGACCCCACGCTCACCACGCGCATGAAGGCCGTGGGCGAGATCATGGCGATCGGCCGCACCTTTGAGGAGGCCTTTGGCAAGGCTATGCGCTCGCTGGAGGACGGCCACCAGGGCATTTGCGCCGGCGGCAAGGAAGGTGCCGATAAGCTGAGCGACGACGAGCTTGCTCAGGCCGTGGGTACCCCGACCGAGCACCGCATCTTCTTTGTGGTCGAGGCCCTGCGCCGCGGCTGGGATGTTGCGCGCATCCACGCCATTTGCGGTATCGATCCGTGGTATCTCAATCGCATCAACGATATGGTGCAGGTCCAGGAGAGCATCCGCGGCCTGCGTGTGGAGGATATCGACGCCGACGCGATGCGCCTGCTCAAGCAGTATGGCACGAGCGACGCCGAGATCGCCGCGCTGACCGGCTCGGACGAGCGCTTTGTGCGCGCCTACCGCAAGGGCCTGGGCGTGGTTCCCAGCATGAAGACGGTCGATACCTGCGCTGCGGAGTTCTCGAGCGCCACGGAGTACCACTACAAGACGTACGAGAACATCTACCGCACAAGCCCGCTCGCCAAGAAGTGCGTGGCTCCCGACGAGACCACGCCGGCGGACAAGCCCAAGGCGATGATCCTGGGCGCCGGTCCCAACCGCATTGGCCAGGGTATCGAGTTCGATTACTGTTGCGTGCACGCGAGCTACGCGCTGGCGGCCCGCGGCTTTGAGACCATCATGGTCAACTGCAATCCCGAGACCGTCTCGACCGACTATGACACGTCCGACCGCCTGTACTTTGAGCCGCTCACCTACGAGGACGTCATGGACGTTATCGATGTTGAGCGCCCCGACGGCGTCGTGGTGACGCTCGGCGGCCAGACTCCGCTTAAGCTGGCGCGCATGCTCGAGGAGAGCGGCGTGAACATCATGGGCACCAAGCCCGATGCCATCGACTTTGCCGAGGACCGCGAGCGCTTCGCCGCTCTGCTCGACAAGTTAGGCATCATGTACCCGCCGGCGGGCCAGGCCACCTCGTTTGAGGAGGCCGAGGCCGTTGCCGCACACATTGGCTACCCGCTGCTGGTACGTCCGAGCTATGTGCTGGGCGGCCGCGGCATGATGATCGCCTACGATGCCGAGCATCTGCGCGATTACATGACCGAGGCTGCACGCATTAGCCCCGACTACCCGGTGTATCTGGATCGCTTCTTGGAGGGTGCGATCGAGTCCGATGTCGACGCCCTGTGCGACGGCGAGGAGGTCTACATCGGCGGTATCCTGGAGCATATCGAGGAGGCCGGTATTCACTCCGGCGACTCCGCGACGTGCATTCCGCCGTTTAGCTTTAGCGAGAGCCTGCAGGCGAAGCTCCGCGAGACTACGCGCCGCATCGCGATGGCGCTGGGAGTCCGCGGCCTGGTCAACGTGCAGTACGCCATTAAGGGCGAGACCGTCTACGTGATCGAGGCCAACCCGCGTGCCAGCCGTACCGTGCCGTTTATCTCCAAGGCCACCGGCGTGCCGCTGGCCAAGTGCGCGGCGCGTATCATGGCGGGCGATTCCATCGCGAGCCTGGGCCTGCCGAGCGACGAGCGTCAGCTGGACTGGTTCTGCATGAAGGAAGCCGTTATGCCCTGGGGCCGTTTCCCGGGAGCCGACGTTATCCTGGGACCCGAGATGAAGTCGACGGGCGAGGTCATGGGTATCGCCAAGAGCTATCCCGAGGCATACGCCAAGACGCAGCTGGCGATCGACTACAAGCTGCCCGACCCGAGCAGCGGCAAGGTGTTCATCAGTGTGTGCGACCGCGACAAGCGCCATATCCTTTCGGTCGCCCGCATCCTGCGCTACCTGGGCTTTGACATTTGCTCTACCGAGGGTACGGCGCGCGTGCTGCGCGGAGGCAACGTGACGTGCGAAGTCGTGGAGAAGATTAGCGGTCCGCACGACGGCGAGCGTCCCAACATCGGTGACCTGATCGCCGATGGCAAGATCGCGGTGATCATCAATACGCCGTACGGTCCGGGCTCGCGTGGCGATGGCTACCTGCTACGTACCGAGGCCGTGCGTCGCGGTGTGACCTGCGTGACGGCGATGTCTGCCGCCAACACGTACGTGAGTGCCATCGAGGCCGTGCGCGAGGACCAGCAGGGTCATGGCAGCGCCAATGACATGGGCATGGACGTCATCGCCCTGCAGGACCTGCCGCAGCACACGGTGTAGTTGACCTGGCCGGCCGGGGCGGCAGCCGGACACTTTCTCTCGGAAACTGGGCTTCGCGAAGTTTTCCGAGAGAAAGGACCGCCTCCCGCCCCGGCCTGCGGTGACTTGGCTGCACCGTGTGCTGCCGAAGGGGCTTTGCGCGATGACTAGGGCTGAAAAAGAAAGTGAGTGTGGGCGCCGTCGTTCGTTTGAACGACGGCGCCCACGTTTTGGATTTATTGGGCTGTGGCGGTGAAGGTTGTTTTGTCGGCGGCGATGTGCACGTGCAGCTTTGCCTGACCGTCGCAGCTGATGAGCACGCCTACCTCGAACGGGGTTCCCGTCTTGTCGTAGGTCGAACGCACGATGCGCATCGCCGCCTTACCGGTGTTCTGTCCCAAAAGGCGCGCCTCATGCTTGTCGAGGTTGACCGCCTCGTAGACGGCATCGACGCTTGCGGGCAGGATGCCGGTCTTTTCCGCGATGTAGGCGTAGAGCGAGCCATCCACGTCTTTGCGTGTGAGCTCGGGGCAAAGTGACACGGGGATATAGACGTAGTTGAGCTCCATGGGTTTGTCGTTGGCGAGACGCAGGCGGCGAATCTCCCAGACGGGTGTCCCCTCGGGCACTTTGAGCCCAGAGGCGATGCCGCGGACGGCCGGTATGCTTGAAAAGGCGAGAATCTGCGAGCTCGGAACCCGTCCCGCTTCGCGCATCCGCGCGCTGAAATTCAGGGCCAGGTCGATGCCGGGTGCTGAGGTTTGGGGTTTGATGAACGTGCCCTGCCCACGTTTGCGCACCACGCGCCCCTCGATGACGAGATCTTGGAAGCAACGGCGCACGGTCGCGCGCGATAACTCTAGCCGCTCACAGATTTCGAGCTCGCGTGGCAGCGGCGTCTTGGTGTCGAACGCCTGGCTGGCGATAAGCAGGGCGATTCGATGTTTAAGTTGGACATAGAGCGGCGTATCACCGCTGCGGTCGAAGGGTTCGGAGGCGAGAAACGAGATCATATCCATGGGGTACCTCCATGTCGTGGGCGTACGTGACATGGTCTGACACTGCGGAGCAAACCGGAGATGCCAGGCCCGATTCTTGCTGGTATGTATGGTGCATAAGGAACATAAAACATTTATCAGGCAATCTACCTGCTATTTTAAAAATAATTAGAAGAAAAAAATAATTTAGGCACAAAAATAGTTGCTACCGTTAACCGATGAATAGTTGCCGTTCGCAACTATTTTCTTGTACCGAACATGCCCCGGCGCAACAATAATCTCAGCAAAAAGCAAAGCCGTGCGACACACGGCAGGTCGAGAGGAGACCGCATGCGGTATCTGGTAATGGTCAGTCACGGAACGCTCGCTCCCGGACTGCACAGTGTCCTCAAGATGCTCGGCAATGACGCCCCGAACATCTTGTCGACGAGTCTCGTGGACGGCATGGGCGCTGACGAGTATGTCGAGAACGTCAAGGCGATGCTCGCTCCTGTTACCGCCGATGACGAGGTTGTCCTGCTTGGTGACATCCTGGGCGGATCGCCGCTCACCAATGCCATGAACACGCTGGCCGAGAAGGGCTTGCTCGCCCACACCATTGCCTTCGGCGGTATGAATCTGCCCATGGCTATGACCGCCATGATGGGGCTTGCCACCATGGACCTGGATTCCCTCAAGCAGATGATGCTGCAGGAGGGCAAGAACGGTATGTCCGAGCTCGTTGTCCCGACCGATGACGCCGACGACGAGGACGACGACATCTAGGCCGCACCAAGGTTTCATCTAGCTGCAAACGTTAGGAAGAAGAGGCCGCGACCGCAGGCCTCATGAAGGAAAGGGGAGAACGTATGATTTCGTTCATCCGTATTGACGACCGTATGATCCATGGACAGACCGTTACCCGTTGGGCCCTCGAGTATCCCTGCGACGGTCTTATCGCCGTCAACGACGCCGCGGCGTCCAACCCCGTGCTCAAGGAGGCCTACAAGAGTGCCTCGGGCAAGAAGACGTTCGTGTGGACCAAGGAGCACTTCAAGGAGGTCTCCGAGAAGGTTCTCAAGTCCAACACCAAGTACTTCCTGATCACCAAGAACCCGCTCGACATGAAGGAACTTCTCGTCGATTTTGGCTTTAAGCCCGGCATGGACCGCATCATCGTCGGTCCCTGCAACGATCGTCCCGGCACCACCAAGCTCGGCAACAACCAGTCGATCACGCAGGAAGAGGCCCAGGCGCTCGAGGATCTCACCAACGCCGGCTACACGGTCGAGTTCGCCCTTATCAAGGAGAAATCCATTGGTGAGTGGCCAAAGTTCCGCGGTCAGTTTGGCTTCTAGTTAGGCGCCAGCCGCATTTTGGTACCTACAGCCCTGGGGGAAAGGGGCTGAGGAATAAAGAAAGGGGAAAGCATGGCAATCAATGCATTCCAAGCCGCGCTGTTCGGCCTGTTCGCCTGCCTGGCATGGGTGGCACGACGATCGGCAACTACACTCTGGGTCGTCCTCTGGTCGCCGGCCTCATCGTCGGCATCATCATGGGCGATATGCAGACGGGCATCCTCGTCGGCGCTGCCATCCAGGTTGTCTACATCGCTCTCGTGACCCCCGGCGGAACCGTCTCCGCCGACGTCCGCGCCGTGTCCTATATCGGCATCCCGCTGGCGATCCTCGCCATCAAGAACTCGGGCATCGATCCCGCCTCCGCTGAGGCTGCCGGCATGGCCGCATCCCTCGGTGCCGCCGTCGGCACGCTCGGCACTGTGCTCTTCTATGGCACCGCCACCATTAACCTGGTATGGCAGGGCATGGGCTGGAAGTGGCTCGAGAAGGGCGACCTCCACAAGCTCTACCTGGTCAACAACGTTCTGCCTTGGATCGGTCACATCGTCTGCTCGTTCCTCCCGACGTTCATCATCACCATGGGCGGCACCGCCATGGTCGACCTCATGAAGACCTACATGCCCATGGACGGCATCGCGATGAAGACGCTGTTCACCGTCGGCTCGCTGCTGCCTACCGTCGGTATCGCCATCCTGCTCAAGCAGGTCATCTCCAAGCCGACGGACTTCCTCACGTTCTTCTTCGGCTTCACCCTGTCCGCTGTCATGGGATGCAACCTGATTGCCGCCGCCGGCATCGGCTGCTTCTTCGCCCTGATCAACTATGAGATCGCTTCGCTCAAGATCGACCTCGCAAACGCTCCCAAGGCAGCTATCGCCTCGGGCTCCGATGATGAGGAAGAGGAGGACATCTAATGGCAGAGAAGAAGAAACTCTCTAAGAAAACGCTTGCCAAGTCGTTCCGCAACTGGTCCTATGGCAACCTGACTTGCTTCTCGCAGGAGCACATGCAGACCTTCGGTTACCTGTGCGCCATGCTTCCGATCGTCGAGGAGCTCTACGACACGCCCGAGGAGCAGAAGCAGGCCCTCCAGACCTACTCCGCGTTCTTCAACACCGAGCCGCAGATCGGCACCATGATTGTCGGCGTCACCGCCGGCCTCGAGGAGGCTCGCGCAAACGGCGAGGCCATCGACGACGACGCCATCAACGGCATCCGCGCCGGCCTCATGGGCCCGCTCGCCGGCCTTGGCGACTCGCTGATCGTCGGTACCCTGATCCCGATCCTGCTCGGTATCGCCCTCGGTCTCTCGACCGGCGGCTCTCCGCTCGGTGCCATCTTCTATATTGTCGTGTGGAACCTGCTCATGTTCCTTGGCATGCGCTTTGCCTACAACCAGGGCTATGAGCTCGGCGGCAAGGCGGTCGAGGCCCTCGTCGGCCCCAAGGCCAAGGCTCTGCGTGATTCCATCGTGATGGTCGGTACCATGGTCATCGGTGCAGTCGGTGCTACCTGGGTCTCCATCACCTGCAGCCCCAATCTGGTGCTGCCCGGCGGCGGTAAGTTCCAGGACACGCTCGACGGAATCTATCCGCACCTGCTGCCCATGGTCTTCATCATCTTCTGCTGGTACATGATGACCAAGAAGAAGGTCAACCCCATCGTTATGATGCTGATCCTCGTTGTGATCGCATTCGTGGGCGTTCTCATTGGCTTCTTCGACCCGGCACTGAGCTACTAGTCATCATCCCCTGGCCCCCTGTAAGGCCGTGCGGCCTCAACCGCACGGCCTTCTGATTTTGCGCCGCCCTTCAAGGGCAATATGGCCAGCGACCTCCATCGCCTACACGACACCCGCTATATTGCTCTTGAAAGATGACGTATTCGACAAACGATGCACTTGCGCATGATGCACACTTTGCACGAGGAGGACCATATGCACGAGAAACATGGACACGACCTTTCGCGCGACGACTTGATTCGCGAGGCAAAGATGCAGACCGATGCTATTCAGCGGCTCAATGTTTGGCTGCGCCTGGGCTATTCGCTCGTGGCGATTGGCTTTTTGATGGGGATGTGGGGTATGCAGGGCGGCCCCGGCTGGGGTGTCCCCGTGGGCATCGTGTGCCTGGTGGTGGGCACTCCGCTTTCGATCGTGCTTAAGGTCGGCACGACCAACGCCAAAAAGAATGTCGAGCGCATGCTCGAGGCCGCTGGTGTCGACGTTGAGGAGCTTATGCGACGCAAGAAGGACGAGCAATAGACTTCCGCGTTGGGGTATCATAAATAATTGTTGCGAATGTTAACTAATGTACGGCAAATGACGGTTTTATGGCCCTTCTAGAGTTGCAAAGGACAATATCCCCAGTGGATTACGATGACGTCGCTCGAAAACTGATTGTGTACTCACGTTCCCTTGCCAAGGGATCCTTGAATGCTGCCGGCGGCGCCAGTGTGGGCGAGGCACCGGTTTTACAGTATCTATCGGGTATTGACGGTGATGTCATTCCCTCCGAGATTGCCAAGAAGCTGAAATTCTCCCGTGCGCGCATGTCGCATATCTTGGATTCACTCGAGAGTAAGGGTTACGTTCAGCGCAGGACTGATCCAAACGATCGTCGGCGTGTGCTGGTGAGCATTACCGAGGAAGGCCGTGATTTCGCGGCGAAAAAAAATGCCGAGAGTGTGGCATCGCTCTCGAAACAACTCTCAGCGCTCGGCGAGCACGATGCCCAGGAGCTCGTGCGCATCCTGAATAAAGCTTACAGCCTTACCTATGATGCCGACGACTACCTGGACAATCTATAAGGATAAAGACAGACATTTAGGTGCATCTTGAAATGCACCCGGGACAGTTGTGCCCATCAGCCACCGTCAACATCTCATTCCAAACCAAATCAGCCAACGTACGTCATGGCAATCCCCGGTAGGTTGCAGGATGGCGGCTGAGCCTTTCCCTCGGGAAACTTCGCGAAGCCCAGTTCCCGAGGGAAAGGTATGGTCTGTGTAATACCAGATAAACAGTACATTTTTGCTAGATTGGTATTTGACTGAAGAACCAATTGGTATGGCTTATTAAGCCCACCTTGCCGTTGACGCTTATTTTGCTGCCGCTGGGAGAATTCCGAACTTGGGTGCGCAAGTGCTCCCATATGTTGATATGACCTAGTAGGTGGCTATCTGGTTACTACCAGTTGGCCCCTTGGTAACGGGTGGCCCCCATTGTGCGGAATGTACCGAACATCTCCGTTTGATACGTTTTCCCATGCTGCCGGGGGGCGTCCTCGGCACCTCAGCATGTCGGAAGAAAGGAGACCAGATGCGCAGGAATTCCATTTTTACGAAACGGTGGGTGAAGGGAAGCGCGGTCCTCGTTGCCACTGCGGCGACGCTCGTGTTTGCCAATCCCCAGCAGGCGATTGCCACGCCACTCAAGGGCGTCGACTCGGCGACCGTGTCCCAGTCTGCCTCGAATGTCGTCGACATCGATTTCGCTGACGGCATCAAGGGCCGTATTACGTTCCTCGAGGACGGTATTTTCCGTTATAACGTCGACCCCAAGGGTGAGTTTTCCGAGTACGCCACGCCGCGCAGTAAGTCCCACACGGCTAAGATCCAGGCTCAGCCCGATACCTCGGACACCTACAGCAAGCCGAGTGCGACGGTTGCCGACAAGGGCGACACTATCGAGATCACCGGCGGAAAGGCGACCGTGATCCTGGACAAGGCGACCGGCAAGATGAGTATCAAGTCAGGCGACCGTGTCGTGGTTTCCGAGTCCGCGTCCCTCGACCTTGATAAGAAGGGTACCGTCCAGACGCTCGCCAAGGAGAAGTCCGAGAACTTCTTTGGCGGCGGCACCCAGAACGGACGCTTCCTGCACACCAACCAGACCATCGCCATCTCCAACACGAACAACTGGACCGATGGCGGCGTTGCCTCGCCCAACCCGTTTTATTGGACGAGTGACGGCTACGGCGTACTCCGAAACACGTTTGCAGAGGGTTCCTACGACTTCGGTTCCACGGACTCATCGACGGTCACGACTTTGCACAGCGAGAATGAGTTTGATGCCTACTACTTCGTGGCGACCAACGAGGGCGCTTCGAACGTGGCAACCGAGATGCTGCAGGACTACTACAAGGTGACCGGTAACCCGGTACTGCTGCCCGAGTACGGGTTCTACCTTGGTCATCTTAATGCCTATAACCGTGATGGCTGGTCAACGACCTCGGGTCAAAAGAAGTGGGAGACCAAGGGCAGCAAGTCCTCGAGCGAGAAGGGCGACGTTAAGTACGAGTCTGGCATGTCGACGGGCTACAAGCTCGACGGCACACTTGCGGCCGAGACGCTCAACGGTGAGGGCCCTACGGTTGATACCGAGAACATGAAAGCGACCGATTTCGACCGCCAGTTCTCTGCTCGTCAGGTTATCGATGACTACGAGGACAACGACATGCCGCTCGGCTGGTTCCTGCCGAACGACGGTTACGGCGCCGGCTATGGCCAGAACGGTTACTACAAGACCGGCGGCGTCAACTCCGACGGAGCGAGCTCGGCCGACCGTCTTAACGCTGTGCGTGCCAATGTCGACAACCTTAAGAAGTTCACCGAGTATGCCAACTCCAAGGGTGTGAGCACGGGCTTGTGGACCCAGTCCAACCTTGAGCCCGACAGCAACCCTGAGACCCCGTGGCATCTGCTTCGCGACTTCGACGCCGAGGTCAAGACGGGAGGCATCACTACCCTTAAGACCGACGTTGCCTGGGTTGGATCTGGCTACTCCTTTGGTCTTAATGGCATCAAGACAGCTTATGACACGGTGACGACCGGCGCTAACAAGCGCCCCAACATCATCACGCTCGATGGTTGGGCCGGCACGCAGCGCTTTGGTGGCATTTGGACCGGCGACCAGTATGGCGGTAACTGGGAGTACATTCGCTTCCATATCCCCACGTATATCGGTCAGAGTCTTTCGGGCAACCCCAACATCGGCTCCGACATGGATGGCATTTTTGGCGGCGACCCCATCATCTCTGCGCGTGACTACCAGTGGAAGACGTTCACGCCCTCTATGCTCGACATGGACGGTTGGGGCACCTACCGTAAATCGCCCATGACGCACGGCGATCCCTACACAGGCATCTCGCGCTTCTACCTCAAGCTCAAGGCGCAGCTCATGCCCTATATCTACACGAGCGCGGCCTCGGCGGCCAACATCGACACGGGTAACGGCGATGCCGGCCTGCCCATGATCCGCGCCATGCTGCTTTCCGATAACTCCGAGTACGCCGCAAGCACCTCGACGCAGTACCAGTATATGTTCGGTGAGAACTTCCTAGTGGCACCGGTGTATCAGGATACCCAGGCAGACGAGAACGGCAACGACATTCGCAATGGGATTTACCTCCCCAACTACGGCACCGACGAGAATCCCACCATCTGGATCGATTACTTCTCGGGTAAGCAGTATCGCGGCGGCCAGGTTCTCAACAACTACGAGGCTCCGCTTTGGAAGCTGCCGCTGTTTGTGAAGGCCAACGCTATCGTGCCGATGTACGCCGAGAACAACAACCCCGAGGCCGTGAGCGACACCAACACCAAGGGTACCGACCGCAGCCAGCGTATCGTCGAGTTCTTCGCCACCGAGGGCGACGGCACCTTTACGCAGTACGAGGACGACGGCTCCTCCATCGAGAACAACACGACTGAGGACGATTCCTACGGTACGATCGACAATATCTCCTACGGTGAGCATGTGAGCACCGTCTACAGATCCAAGGCCGCAGGCGGCACCGCGACCTTTACCGCCGAAGCCTCGCAGGGTGGCTACAACGGCTACGACTCCAATCGCACCACGACCTTCGTGGCCAACGTGTCCGCCAAGCCCATGAGCGTCGTCGCCAAGAACGGCGGATCCGCGCTCAACGTGGTTGAGGTCGACTCGCAGGAGACCTTTGACACCGCGACCCCCGAGGCCGGCCAGGCGGTCTACTTCTACAGCGAGACCCCTAACCTCAACCACTACGGCAGCGATGTGGACGGCACCGAGGCCGAGCGGGGCGAGAGCTTTAACAACACCAAGATCACCACGAACCCCAAGGTCTACGTCAAGTTCGCGAAGACCGATGTTGCTGCGGCGGCGCAGACGCTCGAGCTGGGCGGTTTCGTGAACGCCGACGCCACGCTCACAGCCGATCGCCTCAACGAGAGCCTCTCCGCACCCACGAACCTTGCTGCCCCCGAGGACGTCACGACCCCAACGAGCATCAAGCTCACCTGGGGAAAGGTCGATGGTGCTACCTCCTACGACCTTAAGGTCGACGGCACCGTGTTCGCCGTGGGTGATGCGGCCGAGTTCACGCACACCGACCTCGCCTACAATAGCAAGCACACCTACCAGATTCGTTCGCGCAACGCCGAGGGCTACTCCGCCTGGAGCGATGTGCTCGAGGCGAACTCCGCACTCGATCCGTGGCGGAACGTCCCCGACGCCGAGCAAATCACCTGGGAGGGCTCACTTTACGGCAGCCATAAGGCCGAGCTCGCCTTCGACCATGAGTTCCAGTCGGGCGACGGCGGTTTCCACTCCGGTGGCAACGATCTGGGCAAGGCGCTTACCGTTGACTATGGACGCGCTTACAAGCTCGATAAGCTCGAGTACTATCCGCGCGATGACGCCGGCAACGGCACTGTGACCAAGATGCGTGTTGAGACGAGTCTCGATGGCGTCCACTGGACGAGCCAGGAGGTCGATTGGGCACGTTCCGCTGATTGTAAGACGGTAGCGTTTGACGGCACCGTGGCCGCCCGTTACGTGCGCATGACACCGCTCGCCTCGGTCGGCAATTTCTTCTCCGCGTCCGAGATTGCCATCTACAAGACCGACGGCACGGATGGCTTCGCCGTGGGCTCCAACCTCAACAAGGCCACGATCTCCGACGGAGACTACTCCAACATGAAGAACTATCTGGGCCTCGAGAATCGCGAGCCCGATACCCCGACGTTCGGTTCGCAGATCCGCGACCACTTCGCCGACCTCAACGATAACGGCGTTTACGACGTCTACGATTACTCGTTCACCATGGCGGGTCTTGACGGCGGCACTAAACAAAAGGGAAAGGTCGCAGGTTCGCTCGCGGTGATTCCGAGCAAGACCGAGGTCGAGGCCGGTGATGAGATCACCGTTGATGTCTATGCGGCCGACGCCAAGAACGTCAACGCCCTAGGCGCTCTCGTCAACTTCAAGAGCGGCCAGTTCGAGTTTGTGTCCGAGAGCATCGCGCAGGACGGCTCGACTGCCGGCATGGAGAACCTGTCTCGCGAGAAGGTCCAGTTCGCGGACAGAACGCAGACTATCAATCTCGCCTTTGCCAACCGCGGCGATGGCAAGCTCTACAACGGTACCGGCGCGGTGGCGAGTTTCAAGCTCAAGGCCAAGACCGCCGGCAAGGTCGAACTGCCCTCGACATCTTGGCTCATCGGTCCGGCATGCGACGCACTTGAGTTTGCGAGCGACGGCACGGTGACGATGCCGGATGTTCCTCAGCCAACGGTCGCCGAGTACGGTCAGGATGCCTTCAACATCACGATGACCAACGATGAGCTCACGACCGACGACGGGACCAACGTCGAGAAACTTATCCAGCAGAAGAGCTATAACGCGCTGTTCGATAATAACGAGGGCGACAACGGCTTTGAGTTCCTATGGAACTGGAGCGGCAACTGGGACAGCGAGGGTAAGCTTCCGAGTTACGTGAAGCTTCCCACCACGATGACATTCGCATTTAAGACGCCTTCGAAACTCGATAGTGTCGAGGTCGTTAACCGCAACGGTGGCAACGGAACCGTGCAGAAGATCAAGGCTGTCGTGACGTTCGAGGATGGCTCGACCCAAGAGTTCGCGGGCGGGGAGTACGATTCCTTCCGGGCTCGCTACGCTTTTGGCCTCTCTGCCGAGAACAAGGGCAAGAAGGCGACCAAGGTCGAGGTCACGCCGCTTGAGGCATCGGGTGACCAGATGCTCACACTGCGTGAGGTCAACTTCAACTACACGCAGGGTGTCGAGGCCATCGAGGGTGTCGAGCTAGGCAAGAACCAGACCGAGTTCTTTGAAGGCGACATTACGCCCGTCGACGCCAAGGCTACGCCTGAGAGCGCTGGCTACCCCTATGTGACGGTCGAGAGCTCCGACCCCTCTGTGGTAAGCGTCTCCGCTGTTCAGGCTGGCGATAGCGTGAGCTACTACCTGCGTGCCAACAAGGCCGGCAAGGCAAAGATCACGGTGGCGTCGGTACTCGACCCCTCCAAGACCGCATCCTATGAGGTCGAGGTCAAGGCTGGTGTCGATACCTCTGCGCTCGTAGCAGCGCTTTCCAAGGCCGCGGGCTACAGCGAGTCCGTCTACACCAAGGATTCCTATGCAGCTCTCACCACTGCGGTCGAGGCGGCTCAGAAGCTCCTCGACAGCGGCCAGGGCAGCTATAGCAAGAAGGATGTCGCAGACGCCACAGCCAAGATCGAGAAGGCAATCGACGGCCTCAAGATGCGCCCTGTTGATGAGAAGATTCTCATCAACACGCCCGAGAACCGCAAGAACGTCAAGGTGGCCGGCTTCTCGAGTGAGGCCGACTACGAGGGCAGCAACGCCGTCAACGCTCTCGACGGCGACGAGCGGACGCTTTGGCACAGCGACTGGGCCCATGGGACCGGTATGCCCCAGTATCTGAGTGTCGACCTGGGCCGCGACTACGATCTCACCGACGTTACATTCCTGCCGCGCCAGGACGGCGGCACTAACGGCGATATCTTCGAGGCCGAGATACTGGTCTCCGACACTGCCGACGGTTATGAGAAGGGCACCGCCGCGTCGATGGGTACGTTCGCCTTCGACAACGATGGCCGCGTGCTCACCGACCGTGGCGACTGGAAACAGATGAGCTTTGGCGCCGCGCGCGGTCGCTACGTGACCGTCAAGGTGATTCACGCCGGCGGGGGCGACGTTGATGCCTACTGCAGCATGGCGGAGCTCAAGTTCTACGGTACGGCCGTCCCCGATCCGGTGGCGAAGGATGATCTCACTGCCGCGATCGAAAAGGTTGATGCCGAGCTTGCCGCCGGCGACCTCAAGGCCGGCGACTACACCGAGGCCTCCTGGACGGCGCTCGAGAACGCCCTGGCGAGCGCCCGCGCCATCTTGAGCGACGAGGATGCCACGCAGGACGAGGTCGACCAGGCGCTCAGGGCGCTCGAGAGCGCCCGCGACGCGCTCGAGAAGACCCCGGTGGTCCCGGTCGAGAATCCGACTAAGAAGCAGCTCAAGGCCCTGGTCAAGCAGGCGAAGGAGACTGACACCAGGGGCAAGACGGCCGAGTCTGTCAAGGCCCTGACGGATGCCATTACCTACGCCGAGGACGTCTTGGGTGATGAGAATGCTTCCGACACCCAGATCCAGGCGGCCTATAGCCAGCTCAAGCTGGCCATTGAGAGCCTCAAGGATGCCGATTCCGGCAACCAGGGCGGCTCGGGCAACCAGGGTTCCGGCAATGGCTCGAACGGCGGCAACCAGGCGGGCAAGCCCGCAGGCGACAAGGCCCAGGGCAGCAAGAAGAACGGTTCGGCGATTCCCAATACCGGAGACCAGACGGCGGCGACCGTCGCGACCGTCGGTGGTCTTGGCGCCATCATCGCCGCGATCGGCGCTTTCTTCCATCGTCGCAGCAAGGCTAAGTAGCCCCAGCAACAGCTAAGCAAGCGTGCCCGCCGTCCCACCCAAGGACGGTGGGCACGCTTTTTGAATGTAGGTAGAAAGCTCCGACCCTTCGGCCTTAATCTCGCAAAGCGTTCCGTCTCCCGCCGAACACATCAGCATCGGCGGCTATACTTGAATTATTTGCAGTTAAGGGTCGCGGATTGGCCGCGTCACCGCTCTCAACAGGAGGTCTTTGTTTATGGCAGATCAAAAGCCGGTTGTCGGGATCATCATGGGCTCCAAGTCCGATCTGGGTGTTATGGAAGGCTGCACCGCCGAGCTCGAGGCGTTCGGTGTGCCCTATGAGCTCGTCATTGCGAGCGCACACCGCACACCGGCGAAGGTCCACGAGTGGGCTTCGACTGCTGCCGATCGCGGTATCAAAGTGATTATCGCCGCCGCCGGCAAGGCCGCTCACTTGGGTGGTGTCGTGGCTGCCTTTACGCCGCTGCCGGTTATCGGCGTGCCTATGAAGACGAGTGACCTGGGCGGCATGGATTCGCTGCTATCGATGGTGCAGATGCCTTCGGGCGTGCCCGTGGCCTGCGTTGCCATCAACGGCGCCAAGAACGCCGCCATCTATGCCACACAGATTCTGGGTGCTTGCGACCCCGAGTACCGCAAGGTTATCGAGAAGATGAAGCAGGAGATGGCTGACGCCTAAGCGTTTCGCCGTTTCACCGCAGTATAAGGAGAGCCATGTCCGATTATCAGGGAAAACGATTCAAGGCTTCTCAGATTCCCGATCCGTCGAAGCCAGGTGCTGCCCGTGCGGCACAGCAGGGTCGGACATCCTCTCCTCAGCAGCCGCGCGCGCCGCGCCCCGTGACACCGGCGACGCATCGTCGACAGGACGCGCCGGCCGCATATCGTCCTTCGTCTTATAGCTCCGCTAAGAAGCCGCCCCGGTCTTCATCGCATGCCGCGCCGTCGGATTGCACCGAGCCGCCGCGCAAAAAGCGCCGCTCCATTATTCCCATTCTGCTCATCATCATCGGTATCGGTTTGATTGTCGCCGCCGCCGCTATTTTTATTAATGCCCAGATTGGCTATAAGCAGGCGAGCGATTCGTATCAGAAAATCGAGAAGCAATATGTAAGCGATAAGGACGCCAGCGGCGTGCCGATTATCGACTTTGATGCGCTTGCTCAGACGAACCCCGAGATTGTGGGTTGGATTTACGTGCCGGGAACCAACATCAACTATCCCGTGGTGCAGACCAACAACAACTCCAAATACCTCAACACGCTGTTTGACGGTACATCTAACGCGTCCGGTGCTATTTTCCTGGATAGCGATGACACCGCGCCGGGAATGGTCGACCAGCAGACCACGATCTACGGCCACCATATGAACGATGGGTCGATGTTCAACGTGATTTCGGACACCACTGATCAGGCGACGTTCGATAGCATCGAGTTTGTGTATTACATCACACGGGATGCTACGTATAAGCTGCGACCACTGGCGACCAAAGTTGTCGAGGACACGTATGCCAAGGCGCGCACGCCCAATTTTGAGGGCGATGACGG
>CAJMNP010000006.1 GCA_905214895.1 uncultured bacterium
ACGTGCAGCAACTCGGCAATCTCTGAAGTCGAGAAGCCCAGATAGTAATAGAGCACGATAGGGATACGGAATCGTTCCGGAAGCCGCATGACATCTGACAGGACGGCCTTGGTCTCATCCTGCGCTGTCGAAAGCGACTCGGCCAGGTTCTCAATATCCTCCACACGCCGCCATGGCTTTCGAAAGAGCGATTTGCATTCATTGATCGTGACCCGGATAAGCCATCGACGAAGATGCTCCCAGCTTTCAAATTGCGCATCGCCTTTGAGTAACTTCAGAAAGACGTCTTGAGCAACATCGTCGGCGTCAGCGCGATCGCGCAGATACGTCAAAGCGATCCGGAACACGACATCCCGGTAGTCTTCGACCGCCTGTCTAAAAGCTTGTTCTTCCATAATCACCTCCCGGTGACATTGATGGTTCTTGATGGGGCCCTCACCATAGATACGCTTTGACCGAGTGAAATGTTTCAAATCCAAGCAGGGAAAACCTACCAAAAATTAATACGTCCCTTTTTGACAAGTGATCAACGGAACGCAACAGGTTGAGCATACGCAAGCGAGCGGCCCCCAGAGCGTACAAGGTGGCATGAAAAAGGCAGGGCATTGACCTTTTGGTCATGCCCTGCCTTTTGAATGACAGATTGTAGCTCTGGGGGCCGCGCAGCGACGGAGGTCGCCGCCGTTCGTTAGAACGGCGGAACTAGTTACTCCTCGTCGTTGTCCTTGGCCTCTTCGGCGTCGTCGGTGTCCACGAGCTGGTTGAGCAGCTCGTCAAGGGAAGCCATGTCCTCGTTGATGGCACCGTTGGCGGGAGCCTTCTTGTCGTCGATCGGGGCGCCCAGGAGCTCCTCGTCGGCGTCGGCGTGATGCGTCGGCGTGGCGGAGGTGCCCAGCAGGATGTCGTCCGGACCGTCGGGGCTAAAGACCATCTGCAGCAGCTGCGAGAGGTCTTCCTCGTCGGCAACGTCGTCGTTGTTCTCGAGGATGTAGAGCAGGTCGTGGGCCTCAAGGCCATCACGGAGCTCCTCGATCGCCTTGGCACCGATGCCATCGATGCGCAGCAGATCCTCCTCGGACTTGCCGACCAGATCGCCGACCGTCTCGATGCCGACCTCGCTGAACTTGTTGGTCCAGCGCTGCGACACGCCCAGGTCGTCGAACAGGTACAGGCGAGCCTTCTCGGCGGAGATGGTGTGGCCGTTGCGGGTGAACGAACCGTCAGCACCACCGAACTCGTCGTAGCCGGCCCAGTCGAGCTGCTGCGGGAGCTGCTCGTCCAGGTCCTTGAGCTCCACAGGAGCCCACTCGGGCAGCGACTTGGCGTTGGGCGAAGCCGGGCCGTCGATGTCCACGTAGCCGTCGGCCGTGCGATACGTCAGCTTGGCGTTGGCGTACGGCTTGAGGCCGGTACCAGCCGGGATCTTCTTACCGACGATGACGTTGGACTTAAGGTCGAGCAGGTGATCGACCTTGCCCTCGATGGCAGCCTCAGTAAGGACGCCGGCGGTACGGATGAACGAAGCGCTCGACAGCCAGGAGTCGATGTTGGACGCGACCTTGAGCGTACCCAGGATGACGGGCTCGGCCACGGGAGCCTGACCGCCCAGACGGGCAACGCGCTCGACCTCGTCGGCAAACTCGTAGCGGTCGACGTACTGACCAAGCAGGTACTTGGAGTCGCCGGGGTTGGTGATCTGAACGCGACGCAGCATCTGACGTGCGAGCACCTCGATGTGCTTGTCGTTCAGGTCGACGCCCTGGCTGGTGTAGACGTCCTTGACGCTCTCGACGAAGGTGTGCATCGTCGACTCGATATCGGTCAGCTTGCGCAGGTTGCGGAAGTTGACGAAGCCCTTGGTGATCTGGTCGCCGGCGCGAACCTCGCAGCCGTCCTCGATCTCGGGCATGAAGCGCACCGAAGCGGGGACGCGACGCTCGTCGAGAACACGGGTGTGATCCTCGGAGTCGGTGAGCGTCAGCACGTACTCGGACTTCTCGGGCTTAATCGAGAGGTGACCGGAGTACGGAGCCAGCTCGGCCTCGCGACCCAGAATCTTCTCGTTGACGTTGCCGACGATATCGAACATACGGCTGACCGTAGGCAGACCCTGCGTAATATCGTCGACGCCAGCGACGCCGCCGGAGTGAATGGTACGCATCGTAAGCTGCGTACCGGGCTCGCCGATGGACTGGGCGGCAATGATGCCGACAGCAGTACCGATGGCGACCGGACGACGGGTGGAAAGATCCCAGCCGTAGCACTTCTGGCACACGCCGTACTTGGAGCGGCAGGTGAGCAGCGCGCGGAGCTTGACCTTCTTGAGGCCCGCATCGACCATCTTCTGGATGTCGGCGACCTTCTCGATGTAACCGTCCTGCTCAAAGAGCACGGTGCCATCGGGAGCCACGACGTCCTCAATGAAGCAACGGCCGACGAGGTCGGTGTTGAGGTCGGTGGTGCCGGGGATGATGAGGTTGTAGGTGACGCCCTCGTGCGTACCGCAGTCCTCTTCGCGGACGATGACGTCCTGGGCCACGTCGACCAGACGACGGGTCAGGTAACCAGAGTCCGAGGTGTGGGATGCGGTATCGACCAGGCCCTTACGGGCGCCGTAGGTCGAAATGAAGTACTCGAGCGGCAGCAGGCCCTCGCGGAAGTTCGCCTTAATGGGAAGGTCGATCGTCTCGCCGGACATGTCTGCCATCAGGCCACGCATGCCGCCGAGCTGACGCAGCTGGGTCTTAGAACCACGGGCGCCGGAGTCGGCCATCATGTACAGCGGGTTCTCCTCGTCGAACATGTCGAGCATGAGCGCTGCAACCTTATCGGTACAAGCGGTCCACTCGTTAACGACTTCGATGTGGCGCTCCGTCTCGTTGATGAAGCCCTCCTCGAAGTACTCGTTGATCTGGTCGACGTTGGCCTGAGCGCGGTCGAGCAGCTCCTGCTTCTCGGCAGGGATGAGAGCGTCCCACACCGAGATGGTGAGGCCGGCGCGGGTAGCGTAGTGGAAGCCGGAGTACTTGATGGCGTCGAGGATCGGGCCGACCTTGGCCTCGGGGTAACGATCGCAGCAGTCCGCAACCAGCTTGGCCACGTCGCCCTTGACCATCTTGTAGTTCATGAACTCATAGTCTTCGGGCAGGCACTGGCGGTTGAAGATGATGCGGCCGATAGAGGTCTCGAAGCGCGCGGTCTTGTTGCCGGTGACGTCGTAGTCGACGAACTCGTTCTTGCCGTTCTTGACGCGGAAGATACGGGTGCCGTCCTCGTTGATGACATTGGCGTCGGCAGCGGACACGCGGACCTGAATCTTGGCCTGCATGTCGACCTCGGAGCGGCAGTCATAGGCGTGCAGCGCGTCGTCGAAGCTGGCGAACACGTGGTTCTCGCCCGGCAGACCGTCGCGGACCTGGGTCAGGTAGTACACACCGATGATCATGTCCTGCGAGGGGATGTTGACCGGCTTGCCGGATGCCGGCGAGCGCAGGTTGTTCGCAGAAAGCATGAGCACGCGAGCCTCGGCCTGAGCCTGGCTGGACAGCGGCACGTGGACGGACATCTGGTCGCCGTCGAAGTCAGCGTTGAAGGGCGAGCAGACCAGCGGGTGCAGGTGGATTGCCTTGCCCTCGACCAGCACCGGCTCAAAGGCCTGGATGGACAAACGGTGCAGGGTCGGTGCACGGTTGAGCAGCACGACGCGGCCGTCGATGACCTCTTCGAGGATGTCCCACACAAAGGTGGCACCGCGGTCGATAGCGCGCTTGGCGCCCTTGATGTTTTCGACCTTGCCGAGCTCGACCAGGCGCTTCATGACGAAGGGCTTGAAGAGCTCCAGCGCCATGGTCTTGGGCAGACCGCACTGGTGCAGCAGCAGCTTGGGGTCGGTAACGATTACCGAACGGCCGGAGTAGTCGACACGCTTACCCAGCAGGTTCTGACGGAAACGACCCTGCTTGCCCTTGAGGGCCTCGGCGAGCGACTTGAGCGGGCGACCGCCACGGCCAGAGACCGGGCGACCACGACGGCCGTTGTCGAACAGGGCGTCCACGGACTCCTGGAGCATGCGCTTCTCGTTGTTCACGATAATCGCAGGGGCGTCCAGGTCGAGCAGACGCTTGAGTCGGTTGTTGCGGTTGATCACGCGACGATACAGGTCGTTCAGGTCGGACGCAGCGAAGCGGCCGCCGTCGAGCTGGACCATCGGGCGCAGATCGGGCGGAATGACCGGGATGACATCCAGGATCATGTTCGCGGGGCTGTTGCCGCCCTTCAGGAAGGCGTCAACGACCTCGAGGCGCTTGACGGCCTTCTCGCGCTTCTGCTTCTGGGAGTCCTCGTCGGCGATGATGGCCTTGAGCTTCTCGGCCTCGGAGGGGAGGTCGATGGCAGCGAGCAGGTCGCGGACGGCCTCGGCACCCATGCCACCCTTGAAGTACATGGAGTAGTAACGGGTCATCTCGCGGAACAGCGGCTCATCGGAGATGAGATCGCGCTCGGTGAGCTTCATGAAGGCGTTGAAGGCGTCCGTGCGGAGCTGCTTCTCGTCCTTGCACTCTTCCTCGATGTCGACGATGCCAGAGGCGATCTCCTCGGGGGTCAGCGGCTCCTCGTCAGAGAACTCGTCAAAGTTCTCGGGGTTGCCCTGCTCCTTGAGGGACTCGATCTGGCGGGCGCACTCGGCATCGATCTCTTCCAGATCGGCGGCGAGCTCCTCGCGCAGGTCGTCAGCGTCGGCCTCGCGAGCCTCGTAGTCGACCTCGGTGACAATGTAGCTGGCAAAGTACAGAACCTTCTCGAGGTCCTTGGACTTGATGTCGAGCATACGGCTCATCGGGAAGCTCGTGGGGCTCTTGAAGTACCAGATGTGGGACACGGGAGCGGCGAGCTCGATGTGGCCCATGCGGTCGCGACGCACCTTGGCCGAGGTAACCTCGACGCCGCAGCGCTCGCAGACAATGCCCTTAAAGCGGATGCCCTTGTACTTGCCGCAGGAGCACTCCCAGTCCTTGGCGGGACCGAAGATCTTCTCGCAGAACAGGCCGTCCTTCTCGGGCTTGAGGGTACGGTAATTGATGGTCTCCGGCTTCTTGACCTCACCGTGCGACCAGGAACGGATCTGGTCGGCGGAGGCAAGGGAGATCTTTACCGAGTCAAAATCAGTAGCTTCGAAATCTGCCACAGTCAACTACTCCTTATCAGTGGTCGTGGCGGCGACAGCCTCGGGTGCCTCGGCGGTCTCGGCATCCTGGGCCTCGACGTCGGCGTCAACGCCGGCGAGCGCAGCCAGGTCGTCGAGAGCAGAGGTCTCCTCGGCGGTCACAGGGGCGGAGGCGTCCTCGTCGGCATCGTGCATGGGCTCGATATCCAGCGCGAGGGAACGGATCTCCTTGACGAGAACCTTGAAGGACTCGGGGATACCCGGAACCGGGACGTTCTCGCCCTTGACGATGGACTCGTAGGTCTTGACGCGGCCCACGGTATCGTCGGACTTGACGGTCAGGATCTCCTGCAGGACGTTGGAGGCACCGTATGCGTACAGTGCCCAAACTTCCATCTCGCCGAAGCGCTGGCCGCCGAACTGGGCCTTGCCGCCCAGCGGCTGCTGGGTAACCAGGCTGTAAGGGCCGGTCGAACGCGCGTGGATCTTGTCGTCGACCATGTGGCCGAGCTTGAGGATGTAGGACGTACCCACGGTAATGGGCTCGCGGAACTCCTCGCCGGTGCGGCCGTCGAACAGACGGGTCTTGCCGCGCTCGTCAAGCTGGGTGACGAACTCGGGACGCATGTGATCGCCAAAGGCAGCGGTGGCCTTGTTGAGCATGTTCTTGTTGGCGCGACGGATGACCTCGGCGATCTCGTCCTCCTTGGCGCCGTCGAAGACGGGCGTGGCGGTGAAGAACGGACCGGGGACGTACTTGTCGGAGTCGGCCTGCTCGGTATCCCAACCGCAGGCAGCAGCCCAGCCAAGGTGGCACTCGAGCAACTGGCCGACGTTCATACGCGAAGGAACGCCCAGCGGGTTGAGGATAACGTCGATCGGGGTACCGTCAGCCATGTAGGGCATGTCCTCGACCGGCAGAACGTTACAGATAACACCCTTGTTGCCGTGGCGGCCGGCGATCTTATCGCCCTGCTGGATCTTACGACGCTGAGCGACGTAGACGCGCACCTGCTCGTTGACGCCGGGGGCCAGGTCGTCGCCGTTCTCGCGGCTAAAGCGGACGACGTCGATGACGCGGCCGTAAGCGCCGTGAGGCATCTTAAGGGAGGTGTCGCGAACGTCGTGAGCCTTGGCACCGAAGATGGCGCGCAGCAGGCGCTCCTCGGCGGTCAGAGCGCTCTCGCCCTTAGGCGTGACCTTGCCGACCAAGATGTCGCCAGGGCCGACCTCGGCGCCGATGCGGATGATGCCGTCCTCGTCGAGGTTGGCAAGCATGTCCTCGGAGAGGTTCGGGATCTCGCGAGTGATCTCCTCGGGGCCGAGCTTGGTGTCGCGAGCGTCGATCTCGTGACGGGTGATATTGATGGTCGTCAGCAGGTCCTCGGCCACCAGGCGCTCGGACACGACGATACCGTCCTCGTAGTTGAAGCCTTCCCACGGCATGTATGCCACGGTAAGGTTCTGGCCCAGTGCGAGCTCGCCGTGATCGGTCGAAGGACCGTCGGCCAGAGGCTCGCCCTGCTCAACGGTGTCACCGACGCGCACGAGCGGACGGTGGTTGATGCAGGTGGACTGGTTGGAGCGCTGGTACTTGGCCAGGTGATACTCGTCCATGCCGCCGGCATGCTTGACGATAATCTTGGAAGCGTCGGCAAAGATGACCTCACCGGCGTTCTTGGCCAGGGTAACCTCGCCAGAGTCCAGGGCGGCGCGGCGCTCCATACCGGTACCGACATAGGGAGCGGCGGGGTGAACCAGCGGCACGGCCTGACGCTGCATGTTGGCGCCCATGAGTGTACGCTTGGCGTCGTCGTGCTCAAGGAACGGGATCAGCGTGGCTGCGACGGAGAGCATCTGACGCGGCGAGACGTCCATGTAGTCGACGTCCTCGACAGGCACGTCGGCGGGAGCGCCGAAGGAGCCGTCGAAGTCGCGGGTACGGGCGATCACGGTGTGCGGACGGACGATCTTGCCCTCGGCATCGGTCGTGATGAACTCGTTGGTCTTGGGATCGAGCGGCGTGTTGGCCGGCGCGATGACGTGCTTCTCTTCCTCGTCAGCGGTCATCCAGTCGATCTGGTCGGTGGCAACGCCGTTCTCGACGCGGCGGAACGGGGCCTCGATGAAGCCGTACTCGTTGACGCGGGCGTAGAGGGCGAGCGAGCCGATCAGGCCGATGTTGGGGCCTTCGGGGGTCTCGATCGGGCACATGCGGCTGTAGTGCGAGTTGTGAACGTCGCGGACGGCCGTCGGCACGTTGGTGCGGCGGCTGGAGCCCGACTTGTGGCCGGCAAGACCGCCAGGGCCGAGTGCGGACAGACGGCGCTTGTGGGTCAGACCGGTCAGGGGGTTCGCCTGGTCCATGAACTGCGAGAGCTGCGAGGAACCGAAGAACTCCTTGATGGAGGCCACGATCGGGCGGATGTTGATGAGCGACTGCGGGGTGATCTCGTCGATGTCCTGGGAGCTCATGCGCTCACGGACGACGCGCTCCATACGGCTCATGCCGATACGGAACTGGTTGGCGACGAGCTCGCCGACGGTGCGGATACGGCGGTTGCCAAAGTGGTCAATGTCGTCGACCTTGAAGCCCTGCTCGCCGGCAGCGAGGGACAGCAGGTAGCGCAGCGTCGCGACGATATCCTCGTCGGTGAGCACCGTGACCTCTTCCTCGGTGGTGAGGTTGAGCTTCTTGTTGACCTTGTAACGACCGACGCGGGCCAGATCGTAGCGCTGCGGGTTAAAGAGCAGACCCTCGAGCAGGCTGCGGGAGGCATCCACGGTGGGAGGCTCGCCCGGGCGCAGGCGACGGTAGATCTCGATGAGGGCGTCCTCGCGGGTGAGGGCGGTGTCGCGCTCCAGGGTGCGCTTGATCACATCGGAGTTGCCGAGCAGCTCGATGATGTCGTCGTTGGTGACGGCGATGCCAAGGGCGCGCAGGAACATCGTGGCGCTCTGCTTGCGCTTACGGTCGATGGAGACCATAAGCTGGTCGCGCTTGTCGACCTCAAACTCAAGCCAGGCACCGCGGGACGGGATGATCTGGGCCTTGTAGATCTGCTTGCCCGAATCCATCTCGGAGCTGTAGTACACGCCCGGGGAGCGGACGAGCTGCGAGACAACGATACGCTCGGTACCGTTGATGATAAAGGTGCCCTGATCGGTCATCATGGGGAAGTCGCCCATGAAGACGAGCTGCTCCTTGATCTCGCCGGTCTCCTTGTTGGTGAGACGGACGTCGGTCAGAAGCGGAGCCTGATAGGTCATATCCTTCTCGCGGCACTCCTCGACGGTGTGCGCGGGATCGCCGAACTGATGCTCGCCGAAGGTAACCTCGAGAACATGGTTCTGGCTCTGGATGGGGCTGGATTCCTTGAACGCCTCACGAAGGCCCTCGCCCTTAAAACGCTCAAAGGATTCCCTTTGAACAGAGATAAGGTTGGGGAGCTCCATGGCCTCCGGGATTTTCCCGAAGCTGACGCGCTTGCGCTCAGTGGCAGTGTATGCGTAGGTCACCAGGTTTTTCCTCCTTCACGGAAATGCTCGGTGGATTGGCGAGGCATAGCTTCGCCAGTTATCGCAACCTAATAGTTTATCAGGTACCGACCGTTGAGCAAGAAAAGCCTTGACGCGATTGAGTTTTTGGAGTAGCAAAGTTTTTCGACAGAAAACATGCAGGTAGATGGATGTGTATCGAACACCTGTTCATATATTTTCTGTGAACAGTTCTGCTGATGCGGGCTGCCGACGACGGAATGGCGGCGAGGATTGATCAGGCGGAAGCTGCGTCCCGTTTTGAGGCCTCAAACTGGGACGCAGTTTCCGGTTGTGCCCTGTTTGGGAAAGCATATCCCGTTCTGAGCCGAAATTCCGGGTCGCACTTTCCGCTATGGGCCCTAACCGGAAAGCGCGTCCCAGAATTCGATCAAATTGTGGGTCGCACTTTCCGGAGCCACGATTGCAGCCCGAACAAAAAAACGGGCGCGAACCGAGATCCACGCCCGTAAATGTCGATGCCCGAAGGCTTACTTACGCATCAAGCCGCCGCGCTCGTCGATGGCGTCCCAGAAGGCGCTGGCAAAGCGAGGATCGCTTGCGGCCATGAGGGCGTTGGTGGCCATCCAGCCAGACGGGGTACCAGTGTCGTAGCCCGAGAGCGGATCGATGACGACAGCGTACATGGCCTCGCGGTCGAGCGAACGTGCCATGGCGTCGGTCAGCTGAATCTCGCCGCCCTTACCGGCCTGCTGATCGGCCAGCAGGTCCATGACCAGCGGGCTCAGCAGGTAGCGACCGACGATGTACAGGTTGGACGGAGCCGCCTCGGGAGCGGGCTTCTCCACCAGGCCGCCGATGCGCCACACGGCACCCGGCTCGGCATCGGCAACGCCCTCGGCGCCCTCGAGCGAACCGACGCGCTCGCCGGCGATAACGCCATAGCGGCTGACTTCCTCGGGCGAGCAAGCAGCGACGGCGATAACCGAAGCGCCACCGTGCTCCTTGGAGACGGCAAGCATCTTGTCGCAGATGTCGCGGTTGGGCACAACGTAGTCGCCCAGAAGAACCAGGAAGTTCTCCCCCGCTACAGCGTCGGCGGCAGAGCGAATGGCGTGACCGAGGCCCTTGGGCTCGTACTGATAACGGAAGTCGACCGGCATACCACCCGCATGGGCGACGGCGTCGGCGTAGGCGTCCTTACCGCGCTCGCGCAGCAGGTTCTCGAGCGAACGATCGGGCTGGAAGTAGCTCAGCAGCTCGGGCTTGCCGGGCGAGGTAACGATGATGGCGTCGTCGACCTCCTCGGGGTCGAGCGCCTCCTCAACGACATACTGAATGACCGGCTTGTCGAGCACCGGCAGCATCTCTTTGGGCGTGCACTTGGTGCCAGGCAGAAAACGCGTGCCAAGACCGGCGGCGGGGATGATTGCCTTCATGTTATTCAAGGATCCTTTCGCAGGCACAGAATGCGCCCTGTGCGTGCGGCACGGTGGCCGCAGACCAAATTGCGATACCGAAGTATCTTACCGCCGGAGACATACGTCGCCGTAAGGCAAACGCAATTCTTCAGCAGGTCAACGCAAATTATTGCTCGAATGGTGCAATTTTACGCCCCAGCGGTAACGGGATTAGCACGGCGAAGACAACGGTGTTCTGCATGCCGAGCAATGGGAATGAGGGGTCATAACAAAAAAGACGGGGTTCGCATAGCGAGTCCCGTCTGCAAAGAAATCTGGCGAGAAAGCCTGATTACTTGAGGGTGACAGCAGCGCCAGCAGCCTCGAGCTTCTCCTTGGCAGCCTCGGCGTCCTCCTTCTTGGCACCCTCGAGAACAGCCTTGGGAGCGCCCTCGACGACCTCCTTGGCCTCCTTCAGGCCAAGGTTGGTGAGCTCACGGACGGCCTTGATGACCTGGATCTTGTTGTCGCCGAAGCCCTCGAGCACGACGTCAAACTCGGTCTTCTCCTCGGCCTCAGCAGCGCCAGCAGCGGGAGCGGCGACAACAGCGGCAGGAGCAGCGGCGGAAACGCCGAAGGTGTCCTCGATAGCCTTGACGAGCTCGGAAGCCTCGAGAAGGGTCATTTCCTTAAGAGCATCGATGATCTCATCGGTGGTAAGCTTAGCCATTTCTAAGTCCTTTCGGTTTCCGTGTCTGTGCACGGAGATCAGTTAAAACACGGCGCGAATGCGCCAGGGGTGCGGCGTCGCCGCCGCGGGTGAAAACAGCGACTAGGCTGCCTTCTGCTCGGAGACCTGCTGGATCGAACGAGCGAGACCAGAGGAAACGCCGTTGACGCAGACAGCGATGTCGCGAGCGAAACCGGAGATGAGACCGGCGATCTGGCCGAGAAGCTGATCCTTGGTGGGCAGCTCGGCGATAGCCTTAACATCATCAGCGGAAACGGCCTTGCCGTCGGAGATACCGCCCTTGATCTCAAGGACGCCCTTGGACTGAGCGGAGAAGTCCTTAAGGGCCTTAGCGGCCTCGACCGGCTCGGACTCGTAGAACACATAAGCGACGGGGCCGGCGAGGATCTCGTCGAGCTCGGGCTGCTCCTGGTTCTTGAGAGCGATCTTGACCAGGTTGTTCTTGTAGACTTTCATCTCGGCGCCGCACTCGCGAAGCTGATGACGCAGGTCCTGAGCCTGCTTAACCGTCAGACCGTTGTAGTTGACGACGAACAGACCGGCGTTCTCGGCGATACGGGACTCGATCTCTGCAACCTTGTCGATTTTGTACTGCTGGGGCATGAATTACACCTCCTCGATTTCTTTCCGGGCACGGTCCGCCACAAGGACGTGACGGGGGCATGTCCAAAAAGAAAGCCCCCGCGCTGCATGAGCGACGGGGGCGAGAAGACATATCTACTCGACCACCTCGGCTGGCGGGATATCCCATTAAGCTCGCGGGCGATGCCCGTTTGCGCCGGCTGTCTCTGGCAGCGGATTCGTGCGTGAACCGAAAATATTATGGCGGGGACCCCGGCGTCGGTCAACGGCAACCCTGGCTGCACACAATTCCACCATCTCGGTCGCACCGCCAAAGGCCAGGCGCAAGCTTTTCGCTCGGTCAAGTCCTGGGCTCGCACGAAGAGCACATTTAGTGCTCTTCGGCTCGTGCGGAATCTACGAAAACCTTGCGCCTGGCCTTCGGCGGCGCGTGCCTGCGTTGACTTTGGGCAGCCCGGGTTTTCGTTGGCTGACGCCCCCGCTCATAATGCTTGGGTCGGTGGGCTGATGTGTTGCGTCCCGTTGGGCTATAAGGTTGACACGAAGTTGGACAGGCGGCTGAGGCCTTCGTCCAAATCTTTGTCGGAAACGCAGTAGCTGAGGCGGATGTGGCCTTCGGTTCCGAAGCAGTCGCCTGGGACTAGGGCTACGTTTGCTTCTTTGATGGCTTTGATGCAGAAGGCTTCGCTTGTTAGGCCGAATTGTTTGATGCTCGGGAAAGCGTAGAAGGCTCCTGCGGGCTCTACTGCGTCGAGGCTCATGTTGTTGAGGGCTGTAAGAACTCGTTTGCGGCGGGCTCGGTAGGCTTTGAGCATGGGGGCTGGGTCGACGGTGAGGGCTCGAGCTGCGGCGTCCATTTCGAAGGAGACGGCACTCGATACTAGGTATTGGTGAGCTTTTGCGATCTCGGCGATGACGGGGGCCGCTGCTGCGAGCCAGCCCAGGCGCCAGCCGGTCATAGCCCAGGGCTTGGAAAAGCTCTCGATGACCACCGTCTGTTCGCGAAGTTCTGGGTGACGCTGGGCAAAGCGCTCGTAGCCATCCACGTAGACCAAGCGGTTGTATACGTCGTCGCAGACCACGTAGACGCCCGTCTGCTCTGCTACGCGCGCCACGGCGTCGAGCGATGCCGCATCGAGGATGCAGCCCGTAGGATTGTTGGGCGAGCAGATGACGATGGCCTTAGTTGCCGGCGTCACGCAGGCGCGAAGCGCTTCCTCGTCAACCTGAAATTGCGCAGGTTCCGTATCCAAAAAGACCGCTTTGGCGTGATTGGCCACGACGATGCTCTCGTACAGACCAAAAGCCGGCGTGGGGATAATAACCTCGTCGCCGGGGTTGAGCATAGCCATGAATGTTGCCGACAGGGCCTCGGTCGCGCCGTCGGTCAGGATGACCTCGTCGGCGGAAAACGCCAGGCGCGCATCCCCCATGTAGGCAGACAGTGCCTCGCGCAGGGCGGGGCGACCGTTGTTGGGCGGATAGTGCGTGTCGCCGCGGTCGAGCGAGGCCGTCACCTCGGCGCTAATCACATCGGGCGTGGGAAAATCGGGCTCGCCAAGCGCAAGCGCGATGCACCCTGGGTGCTGGGCGGCGAGCGCGTTGATCCGGCGGATGCCGGAGGGCTTGAGCGTGGCAAGCGAGGTGTTCATAGGCAGACGCATGGCGTTCCTTTCGTAAGGGTTGCACTAGGATAGCGCGGCGAGGCGCCGCCAGACGGTGTAACCTAAACGGAAACGAACCGGAAAGGAGGCGGCATGGAGACGACCGCACGCGGCGATGTACCAAAAACGTTGCAAACCATTGCGTATATCAGTATTCCCGAGAGCACCGATCTTGAGTTTTTGCTTTGGGACCTGCAGGATGCCATCGCGGCCTATGCCCGGCTTTCCGGCACCGCACTCCCCCACCCGGTTGACTTGAAGACAAATGACGTCGGTGCAGTCGATGGCATAGTGCTCGCCGTTGATGATGCATTTGACGATGAGGCAATGACCGCCGTCGAGCAGATACTCGATCGCCTTGGCGGTACGGGAACGCGTGTCTATGCCATGATTCAAGCCGCACAAGAGGGCGCTGAGCAGGCGCGCGGGGCCGCCGTTCGTCTGCACAAGGCATGCG
Source organism: uncultured bacterium (assembly GCA_905214895.1). Next base: position 13,517 of record CAJMNP010000006.1, read on the forward strand.
AGTGCCAGGGCCAATTGTGGTGTGGCGGCGTTGTCATCTGCGCCGGCAGCGGCATTGCGGCGCTTCGTCGCTCCCCGCGCATGGGCCTCTTGCGCCGGCCTTTTTCGGAAGCGATGGATAAGCTTGTGGGCGCTGTGCGCATGGGCTGCTCCATTGAGCATGCGCAGTTGCTTGGCGGTGGCAATGCCGGTGGCGTCGATGCCGACGGCATGGTGCGCGTCAAGCCTGCACTGCCCGCGCCGATCTGGCGCACCATCATCAAACGCCTCGGCGCCCATGCTCAATCAAATATCTAAATTAGAGAGCGGTCCAGTCAACGGCTTCGCGCCAACGCTCAACAAGACGTTCTAGGCGCCAGGCGGCATTGGCGGGGCTTGTCGAGGGCAGTACGATGGCGGGCAGCCCGGTGCGTTCTTGTAGATAGCGCTTGTAGAGCCGGCCAGCTGTACCACCGTTGCATATCACCTGCTCAATGGGAGCTGCGCCGGTAATGCGCTCGATATCTGCCGGTACAACGTTACGAATGCTCGCGTCACTCGAGCCCTTAATATCGCAGCTCTCGATCACATCCCACAGGGCTACGCCGCCGTCGAGGAGCATGAATCGCTTGGCGGCAATCGAGGCGTCGAGTGTCGCCGGCGTACCGTCCGCCAAAGGGTCGCCCTCGTTGGGCGGCACGGGCGCACCGAGGCACGCGGCCATCACGCGCCAAAAGCGGTTCTGCGGATTGCCATAGTAGAAGGCATTGGCGCGCGAAAGCACCGAGGGAAACGACCCCAGCACCAAAACGCGCGAGCGCTGGTCGAACACGGGCTCAAACCCATGCTCAATATGTTGATAGCCCTCGTCGGACGCAGCCATGGCCTAGACCCTCAACAGATAGCGCACCTCGTAGGGCGCAAGCTCAAGGGAGCCCGCCAGCTCGACCGTGGGCACGCCGTCGGCAAGCAGGTCGACGAAGGAGCCGTTGAGCTCGCCGGCTCCAAAGGTATAGGGCTCGTTCACGGCATTGACCGCCACGAGCACCGTGGCGTCGTCGCAGGCGCGCTCGAATAGCAGCTGCTTGTTCTGAATCACCACGTTGCGATAGGCACCATAGTTGAGGGCACGGGCCGCCGCGTCGTCGGCCGAACGAAGGTGCGCGAGCTGCGTGATGAACGCCGTCAGCTCGTTGGGCGCAGGCTCATCGAGCGCAGGGCGCAGCGCCCAGTCGCCATCGGGGCCGCCCTTTTCGCCAGCAATTCCCCACTCGCTGCCATAGTAGACGCACGGGATGCCCGGCATGCCAAAGAGCATGCCATAGGCGGGACGCAGGCACGACTTGTCGGTGAGGATGCTAGCCAGGCGCGGCACGTCGTGGTTGTCGACAAACGACAGCAGGTGTTTGCCACGGTAGATGCACCACGGATCGCCGCCAAACTGGCGATGCAGCGAATGGGCAATCTCGAACATGTTGACCGAGTTAAAGCTGGAGTACAGGCCCTTGTAGCACTCGTAGTTGGTGCAGGAATCGAGCATCTCGTCGTTGACGATCTGGTTGTAGTCGCCGTGGAGCGTCTCGCCGATCAGCACGAAGTCGGGCTTGAGCTCACGGGTAAAGGCGTGCAGGCGACGCATAAAGTCACGGTCGAGCATATAGGCGACGTCCAGGCGCAAACCGTCGACGCCAAAGACCTCGGCCCAGCGGTGCACGGACTCGAGCAGGTAATCGACCACAGCGGGATTTTGCAGGTTGAGCTTTACAAGCTCAAAATGGCCCTCCCAGCCCTCGTACCAAAAGCCGTCGCCATAGCAGGAGTCGCCGTCAAAGCTGATGTGGAACCAGTCCTTGTAGGGCGAGTCCCACTTACGCTCCTGCACATCGCGGAAGGCCCAAAAACCGCGGCCAACGTGGTTAAAGACGGCATCGAGCACCACGCGGATGCCATGGGCATGCAGCGTGTCGCATACGGCGGCAAAGTCGGCGTCCCCACCCAGGCGGCGGTCGATGTGGCGCAGGCTGCGTGTATCGTAGCCGTGGCTATCAGATTCGAGCGGCGGGTTGATGAGCACAGCGCCAACACCGAGTTTTTGCAGGTAGTCGGCCCATTGGGCGATCTTCATGATGGGCACATCGGGGTTTGGCGCGGCATTGACAGCCTGGGCGAGTTCATCCTCGGCAACGGGCGCGGCGTTTTCGCGTGGAGCTCCACAAAAGCCCAGCGGATAGATCTGATAGAACGTCGTCTCGTATGCCCACATAGCAACCTCCCGGTAAGCGCAACACAACGACATCCATTGTATGCCCAGCTTGTATCCTCTCCCCCAAAATAAGTTGCGGTGGAATAGTTCCTGCTTGGGCCTTCAGAGGCCTTAAACAGGAACTATTCCACCGCAACTGATGAGGGGACGTGGTTAGGCGACGGGTTTGGCGCGGCGAATGGCCGGGAACATCACCGTGATAGCGAGGATGACGCCCACGACGGCAATCGCACCGCCCGCGTAGCCAATCCAAGCAATGCCGGGGCCCGAAACCACAGCGCCGCCGATCGCGGTGCCCGTGCCGATACCGAGGTTAAACAGGCCCGAGAAGATCGACATGGCGACGGCCGACGAATCCGCCGGCGTGTACTTGATGAGCTCGGCCTGAAACGCCACGTTAAAGGCCGTGGCGCAGCAGCCCCACAGCGCGCAAACGCCAAGAACCGCGACGAGCGACGACGCGACAGGACCCATAAGTAGCAGAGCCACCGGCACGCCGGAGAGCGTGATAGCCAAGAACGGGAAGCGGTGCCCGTCGAACAGGCGGCCAAACAGCCAGCTGCCCACCAGACCGGAGAAGCCAAACGCCGTCAGCGTCATGGTGATGGCGCCCGCGTCGACGTGTGCGACCTGCGCCAGGAAAGGCTCAATGTAGCTGTAGCTTGCGTAATAGCCGGTCGCCATAAAAACCGTGACCGCGTAAAGCGCGACCAGGAACGGGTTCTTGAGCAGCTCGGGCAGCTGTTTGACGGTAAAGCGCTCGCCCGCCGGCATGGCCGGGAACACCACGGCCTGGTACACCACCGCGGCAGCAGAGAAGGCACCGACCGCGGCAAACGTCATGCGCCAGCCCACGGCCAGGCCAATGGCGCGACCGAGGGGCAGGCCAAAGATCTGCGCGATGGACGAGCCCGTAGCGATCATACTGATGGCGAGCGCGCCGTGACGAGTGTCGACCAGGCGCGAGGCCATAATCGAGGCGACCGACCAGAACACGGCATGTGCGCAAGCGACCACCAGGCGCGCGCAGACCAGGATGGGATACGTCGGCGCCACAGCGGACAGAAACTGGCCCAGCGAAAACACGGCCAGCACGCCCAGCAACATCCGCTTGAACTCAAAACGCGACGCGAACACCATGAGCGGCAGCGACAGCAGCATGACGCCCCAGGCATAGACCGAGATCATGATGCCGGCTTGAGACTCGGTAAGCGAGAACGACGCGGCAATATCAGTCAAAAGGCCGATGGGCATGAACTCCGACGTGTTGAATACGAACGCGCAGCAGGCGAGCCCGATAAGCGGGAGCCACTGCTTGAGTGAGATGCCATCTTGTCTTGCCTGAGCCATGTAGAAACCTCTCCGATCGTCTTGAGCGGGGGCGATTATAAAGCAGCGGCCCCGCATCTGTCAGCAACAGATGCGGGGCCGAGATCAACTCGCTACACAGAGGTTACGTCATCAGTAAATGACTAAGCCAACCCCAGCAATATGCCTGCCGAATGCACGACAAACGCCACAATCCAGGCGACCGTCACTTGGAACGCGAACACGGCCACGGCGTAGCGCGCGCCCAGCTCACTCTTGACGGCACCGATGGACGCCACGCAGGGCGGGTACAGCAGCGTAAAGACTAGGAACACGTAGGCGGTAAACGGCGAAAACATGGTTGACAGCGCCGCGGGCGACGTTGCGCCCAAAAGCACCGTGAGCGTCGAGATGACGCTCTCCTTGGCAATGAGTCCCGTGACGAGTGCCGTCGAGGCGCGCCAGTCGCCAAAGCCGAGCGGGGCCAACACCGGCGCGATGATGCTACCCAGACCGGCAAGCAGGCTTTGCGACTGGTCGGCGACCACGTTAAAGCGGATATCGAACGTCT
>CAJMNP010000007.1 GCA_905214895.1 uncultured bacterium
TAGCGTATCCGATGAGGACAGCGGCTGGATCTACACCCTGTGGCTCAACACCGATTTGATCTTTATGCCTGAAGCCACGCCGACTCCCGATCCGCAGCCTACGCCGGATCCCAAGCCGACACCGCAGCCTGAGGTTAAGCCTGAGACCAAGCCCGAGGTGAAGCCCGAGACCAAACCCGCGGCCAAGTCGGCCACGACAACCGCTACGACCAAGACGGTTGAGAAAACCACGCCGGCCAAGAAGGGCGACGCTGTCCTGGCTACCACGGGGGATACCACCGCGATGACGGTCGCCGCCCTGGGCATCGCCGGCGCAACCGTAGCCGCCGCCGGCCTCGCCGCGACCAAGCGTCGCAAGCGCTAGGTTTTGGCGCTTGGTCGCGACGGACGAATAACCCCAACCGCCACAAAGGTGCCTGTCCCCTTTGTGGCGGTTTGCGCAGGTAGAACGGTAGGTTCGTATATATGAACCTACCGGTCGCTTTGTTTTTGGACGACGATTACGCTGGATGACTTTTGGTTTGCAGGAAAGGAACGACTATGAGGTGGAACACTGTTCGAGCGCTTTGCTGCCGCCTGACCATTGCCGCGGTGACCCTCACTATGGTGACGGGCTCGTTGCCTGTGGGCGCATTTGCTGAGGTGCTCACCACCGATAGCACCTTTGTGCAGACGGATAACGGCCAAGCAGGCGACGCCGCTTCCGCCGATTTGGCTGACGCTAAAACGTCAGACTCTGCTTCCGCCGACCCCGTGGCGCCCGATGCCGGCGCTGCCGACCCCACAGCGCTCGATGCCGGTGACACCCCTACGCCCCCGGCCTCCGAGATTGCATCGGCGGCGGGCCTGACGGGCGCCGGGCAGACCGAGAGCACACCTGCGGGTACGCTCGCCACCGATCTTGTCGAGGGTAAGGAGCTCGCCGAACAGCAGAAGCAGGAGGAGGCCGCCGAAGCCGAAGCAACCTGGAATGAGAATCTTGGGCTCTGGATGACCTCGAAGGGCGCCACGGGCGTAAAGGGCGAATACGACGATGGCTACGTGGCCGGCGAGCAGACTCCCGCGCAGTACTACTTCTCGATCGATAGCCTCACCAACGAAATTTCTATCGAGTATGGCGACGCGGGCATTACCACGTTGGAGGTGCCCTCGACCATCGACGACAAAAATGTCGTAAGCCTTACGGGTATGGGAAGCGCTGCGCTCACATCGATTACCTTCGCCCCTAATTCGCATGTCCGCTCGGTTGGAGGCTTGGGCGGCAGCAGCATCAAAGAGATCGCACTGCCCGATTCGGTCGAGGAGCTCAAGAGCTATGCATTCTACAAAAGCAAGACGCTCCAAACGGTAACCTGGCCCAACAACGCGGCCTTTACCACGATTCCCGAGCAGGCCTTTAAGGAATGTGAACAACTTGACGACAATGTGGTGGCAACGCTGCCGCCTTCGGTCAAAACTATCGACTATCTTGCATTCGCCTATTGCGGCGTGCCACAGTTCTATGTCTCGGACACAACAGTGCTCACCTTTACGCAGATCAATGTGCCGGGCACGGTGGAGCGGATTGAGCGCAATGCCTTTGACGGGTGCTCGCATGTGTCGTCGGTGACGATCGGCGACGGCGTTAAATATATCGGAGCGCACGCGTTCGCCTCTCTTGATCCTGCGATTGCCGGCAAAGAGATTGTGCTACCCAAAAGCGTGGAAATGATAGAGTGGGGAGCTTTTGAGAACACGAGATACGGAAACGAGACGAACCATAATGCCGTTGCCCTGCGCGTGATGAACCCCGATCTTCAGTTTGGTGAGGCGGGCTATTCGGGCGACTATAATGAGCGCGTGACAATCGATGGCGTAACGTATGCGATTCCCTTTAGTGAAGGCCAGACCATCTATGCCTATGCGACCGATTCGGCTGGCAACCCCTCGATGGTCAAAAAGCTTGCCGATGCCGTCGCCGATCGCATGGACTCGGCCGACCCAACGCGTCCCGCCTATACCTTTGTGTGGATGGGCGAGGCGGCCCAGGTGACGGGCAAACTTCCCCAGAGCGCGACGGCTACACTCGTGCAGGCGGGGCAGTCCACACCGCTGGCGGTTGGCGATGACGGCAGCTTTACAGCGGACGCTCTCTCCAAGACAGCAGCCACCCTGCGCATTTCGCTCAGCGGTTACTATGACATGGTGCTGGCGCGCCCGGGCGACCAGATGACGGGCACATGGAATATCGGAGAGATTAAGGCGGAGGACTTTACCAAGATTCCGGCCTCGCGCGCGATTGAGCTCAACGTGGGCTATCTTGAACCGATTGTGGGCCAGGATAAGACCGAACGCATTGAGCTCGATAGTCTCGATAACATCGATCTGACGGTGAAGAGCGGCGGCAAGACGCTTAAGCCTGCCAAGGGTGACAAGGAAAACGACTTCCGTATCCAGGGCACAGCACTCGTGGTGTCGCAGGCCATTGCCGACGCAGACCAGGATCTGGAGATAACGCTCGAGCCCAAAGACAGCCTCAAGCTGGGTGGGGTGACGGCGACGGTGAAGCCCTCAGCCGGCAAGGTCGATATCGACTTGAAGCCTTGGGGTACGGCGACGGTCACGACCAAGGGCGACTACCAGGGAGCCAACCGCGTGCTGGTGTTCCGTACGTCCGACGGCAAGCTAGTTGCCGACGGTGTCACCTATCTGATGGGTTACGAAGACGATGGCACCACGCCTATCGTGAAGGCCGAGACGCCGCGTCTTAAGGCCGGTTCGTACACCATCGTCGCCTTTAACAAGACGAGCTACGACATCCAAGCGACGAGCTATTCCACGTTTAGCCGCCTAGGGCTGACCGTGGGTAAGCATATCGCGCAAAAGCAGGTGAAGATTGAGGACGGCAAACAGCTCGACGTGACGCTCGACGTCCCCGCGTTTGACGTGGAGACGTATCGTGTCGAGCGCGGGCTGACGGCGGGCTCGGTTATCGCTGATTCGTCCGCGGTCGTTGGCGTGGAGACCGAGCTGCGCATTCATTACGAGCTCAAGGACAGCCAGGCTGCCAAGATTGAGATTCCGCTGGCCAAGGATGCCGTCGAGGATGCGTCCGCTGGCTCTCGCGACCCCGGCGATAGCTCCCATACATGGTGGACTGACGCGACGTGGGAGGGCGATAACCTCGTTCTCAATATGAAGAAGGGCATGGGCGCCGATGTGTTTGTGCGCTTTAAGCCTAAGGCCGCAGGCATCTATGCCATCTCGCCGCTTATTACGCTGGGCGAGGTGACATTGCCGCTGGGAAGCACCACACTCGAGGTTAGCGGATCGCGCATCGAGGTCGACAACACCGACGTTCACGGCCTGCTGGGCAATGTGGCCTACGTTTATGCGGCGCCGGGCAAGAGCGTGCAGCTCACCGTGGGGACGGGCTCGTCGGCTGCAAAGTACACCGGCAAGACCAATAAACTCGGCCGTGCCAAGATTGAATACGAGCTGCCGCAGGATACGCTTGCCGCCGAGCGCGTGACGCTCGAGGCGCGCGTGGGCTCGACCGATGTTGCCGCCGCTGCCGCAGAGGTGACGGCTCGCAATTATGTGCGCTATGTTCCGGGCGCTTCGGTCTGGAACTTTGATGTGACGTATCGTGGCGGTACGCAAAACCTGGTCAAGGACGGCAAGGACACCGGCAAGAGCCTGTGGACCTTCCATCATCTGCCACAAAAGAAGAACGCCTACTGGACCTTTGACATCACGCTCGAGGTGGGAAACGAAGAGGCCGCCGACACGCTCGACCTGTACGTGGACTGCGTGGATGGCAAGACGGTAACGATTCCTCTGACTCAAAAGTCGCGCGAGGGCACCCGTGTGCGCTATGTGGCGGAGTATGTGGACGAGGGCTACCTTAAGCTGCTCGACGAGTTTAACAAAGCGAATGACTCGACCTATGTGAACTGCGGCAACTTTGAGCAGATCTTTATGCCGCAGACCTACCGCATCTCCAATGCTCAGCTTATGACCATGCTGAGTTTTGACGCCAACGCTTCGGCCAAAAAGCATTCCGCCGCGGCCGAGGAGCGCCAGCAGGAGTTCTCGAATGCCGTGCAGCAGTGGCACGAGTATATGATGGATAACTCGTTTAATGATGTCGACGAGGCCTTTAACGACGCGATTGACCAGATGGTCGCCGATGCGTTTGCCGAGGAGGACAAGGACGGTAAGGACGAGGGCGGCAACGCGCGCAAGGTTCGCCGTGCTCCTGCTGCTGGTAGTGGCGAGGGCGAGGCGGACAATGAGGCGGCGCAGTTTGCCGCCGAGCTTAAGGCTGCGGTTGGCGGCTCGTCGGCGCTGCTGACCAAGCAGGGCGACAGCTATGGCGTCAACGTGGACAAGATGATCTTTGAGGATGCTTACGGCACCGGCGAGGATTGGTATCAGGAACTTGCGTCGGCCCAGGGCGCGAACGCTGCGGATGCGGCGGCCATCAAGGAACTTGTCGACCATGCGTCGCGAGCGGAGTTTATTGCCCAGCAGGCCGAGGATCTGGTGGGCCAGTCGATGGGTATCGGCCAGCTCAACCAATACGGAAGCTGGAATGACGCAACCGCTGCGGCGCTCAACAAGTGTGCGGGCATTAAGGCCAGCGAGTACAACGGCCAGTCGACGAGCGGGTTTAACGATTTGGGCCAGGCGCTCGGCAGCTCGCTGAGCTACAAGGCGGCTGACGACGATACCGTCAAGGGCTTTAAGGTCGCCGCGCCCGATGGCGAGCAGACGGCCTATATAGAGTCGGTATTTATCGAGAACTCCAATAACAACAAGAACCAGGCGCTTCTGTTTAACTCGATCGCCATGCAATGCGACATTCTGGACAATCTGTACGATAACTGGAACGTAGTCCACAGCCTCAATAACTCTACGATTCGCGGTTGGCTTATGGCTTGGAAGCGCAACGGCGACGTGAGCGCCCATATGAAGCTCATCCGCACGATTCGTTCGCTCAAAAGCTACAAGATCGAGTGTGAGATGTTCGGCCAGGTCTTTAAGACCGATGCGTGGAAGGCGGCCGGCCAGGCGTTTCCCGCGGCGACCCAGGGCATCGGCATCTTTACCGGCATTTACGGCGTGAACGATGCCAGCAAGAACTGGGAGAACGTGAACGTCCGTATGCAGAAGGTGAAGGGCGAGCGCGAGGGCTATGAGCTTCAGCATACGCGCTTGCTTGCCAAGCCCGAGAAGACCGAGGACGACTGGAAGTGCATTTACGCGCTGCGCGACGCCATGGAGAAGGCGCGCGCGTTTGAGGATCTGCTGTATCGCCAGCTCTGCCACGACAGCACCGATGTGGCAGTGGGCTCCATTATGACAATCGCCGGCGTGCTGACGGCCGGTTCGGCGGGTACCGTGGTGGGCGCTGCCTATGACGCGGCTTCGACCAGCGTAGGTTCGGAGCGCGCGATTAAGCTGACCAATGCCGAATGCGCCTACGATGTTGCCTGCGAGCAGGTGGAGCGCGCGTGCCAGAATCGTATTACGGTCAACTGGGGCGAGCTGACCGATGCCGAGGTCTACAAGGCCAACAAAGACGGCTTGATCTCGGACGAGAAGATGCAGTCGATCTTCGAGGCGCGTTATCGCAATGTGGCCGCCAAGGCTGCACCCGACCCTGCGGGCGTGGTGTACGAGGGCCTGCTGTCCAATACGGTTGAAGGCGCGACGGTTGAGCTGTGGAGCGCCGACGATGCGGCCGGTACCAATGCAGTGCGTTGGGATGCCGAGGAGTATGAGCAGGACAATCCGCTTGCAACGGGTGCGGACGGTGCGTACAACTGGAATACGCCGACCGGCTGGTATCAGGTGCGCGTGACCAAGGACGGGTATGAGGAGGCGCGTTCGGCCTGGCTTCGCGTGCCGCCGATTCAGACTGAGGTGAACATTGGTTTGGTGTCGACGGCGGCGCCCGAGGTGGTTTCGGCCCATGCCTATACCGATTGCGTCGAGGTTGAGTTTGCACAGTATATGGATGCGAGTGACGATACCCTGGCCGCATTGTGTGCGCAGGGCTTGGGCGACGTCACGTATACGTGGCTCGACAAGCAGGACGATCCCAATGGCAAGCCGCTATCGCGCGTGCTGCGCATTCGCTATGCCGACGCACGCGAGGCGGGCTCGACGGTGGCGTTTGAGCTCGACGGTGCTCGCAACTATGCCGGCACGGCCATGTCGCGCTGGGCAAGCGGGGAGCTTGCCGTGGGCGTTCGTGCCGACAAGCTCAAGCTCAACGTGGAGCAGGCCGTGACCATGCTTGAGGGCAGTGACTTTGAGCTGGTGGCGCACGTGACCGATAAGGCGGGCAAGCCGTTTGCGGGCGCCAAGGTTAGTGTTGGGCTGGAGTCCTCGGCTATCTGCTCTGTCGATGCCACCCAGGCCGTGACGGGCGAGGACGGCGCGGCGACGTTTGTGCTGCACGGTGCTCTGCCCGGTTTGACGACGTTGACGGCGGCGGTGGACGGCACGGCGCTGTTCAAGCAGATCGACGTTCGCGTGTCTGCCGAGGCAGCGCGACCGGCGCGACCGGTGGCGACGATTGGTGCGACGACGATTGGTGCATGGTCGCCCAAGGAGAACTACATTACGGTGCCCAAGGGCACGAAGCTGGAGCTTTCGGCCGAGGACGGCACGACGATTTGGTACACCACCAACGACACGTGTCCCTGCCGTGATGAGGGGCGCGTGCGGTATACCGAGCCTATTGCGCTCGATAGCAATATGTATGTGCGCATTGCGGCACAGCACCCTGGCATGTCGTACAGCGAGTATTCGGAGCGCTTGAACATTACGATTACGGTGACCGATGAGGCGACGCCTGAGCCCGGGCCGGAGCCCGGGCCGGAGCCCGAGCCCAAGCCGGAACCCAAGCCGACGCCTGGCGGCGGCGAGCAGGGTGGCAGTGCGGATGGCTCTGGCGGTACCGGGGTTCCTGCGGGCGGTTCGACTTCGACGACGACCACGGTGACGACGGACAAGTCCAAGGGTAAGGGCAAGAACGGCAAGAAGTCCGGCGGCACGGAGCTCGCCAGCACGGGTGACTCCACCGCGATGACGGTCGCCGCCCTGGGCATCGCCGGCGCAACCGTTGCCGCCGCCGGTGTTGCCGCGACCAAGCGCCGCAAGCGCTAGGTTTTGGTGGCAGCACCTATCCTTGGCTTCGTCAAAATCTAAATCTGTAACACCAGGCCAGTAAAAATGGCTCTAGGTGTTACAGATTGAGATGAACAGGCGGACGTTCGCACAATGTCTCAATCTGTAACATCTACGGTGCTCAACGGGGTCTATCTGTTACAGATCGAGACAAAATGGCCGGACAAGTCCCTAACCACCACAAAGGTGCCTGTCCCCATCGTGGTGGTTTGGGCGGTCGGCATAGAAAAAGTCCCCGCCGGGCGTGTGCTCGACGGGGACTTTGCCGTTTGATGGCTAGCGCTGTGGGTGATTACTCGCCCAGCAGGCTCTTGGTGATGGAAGCGGCGGCCTTCTTGCCGGCGCCCATCGCCAGAATGACCGTAGCGGCACCGGTGACGATGTCGCCGCCGGCCCAGATACGGGGATCGGTGGTCTGGCCGGTCTCCTCGTCGGCGACGATGTAGCCCCACTTGTTGAGCTCCATCTTGCCGCCGATCTTGGCAGCGAAGGGGTTGGCGTTGGTGCCGATAGCCGAGATCGCGACGTCGCAGGGGATCTCCTCGATGGCGCCCTCGATGGGCACCGGGCGACGACGGCCGGACTCGTCGGGCTCGCCGAGCTCCATCTTCTGGACCTTGACGGCGCACACGGAGCCGTCCTCGCCAGCGACAAACTCGAGCGGGGAAACGAGCGGCAGAACCTCGACGCCCTCGGCCTTGGCATGGTGCAGCTCGGCGCGACGGCAGGGCATCTCGTCCTCGGTACGACGGTAGGCGATGATGGCATGCTCGGCGCCCAGGCGCTTGGCGGTACGGACGGCGTCCATAGCCACGTTGCCGCCACCAAAGACGACGACGTTCTTGCCGTGCTTGGTGGGGGTGTCGTACTCGGGGAACTTGTTGGCCTTCATCAGGTTCACGCGGGTGAGGTACTCGTTCGCGAAGAAGACGTTGGGCAGGTTCTCGCCGGGGACGTTGAGGAACTTGGGCAGGCCAGCGCCGGTCGCCACGTAGATGGCGTCGAAGCCCTGCTCGAACAGCTCCTCGGCCGTGGCCATGTTGCCCACGACGGAGTTGTACTCAAACTTGACGCCCATGTCCTCCAGGCCGTCAATCTCGCGCTTGACGACTGCCTTGGGCAGACGGAACTCGGGGATGCCGTAGACCAGCACGCCGCCGCCGGTGAAGAATGCCTCAAAGACGGTGACGTCAAAGCCGTTGCGGGCGAGCTCGCCGGCGCAGGTGATGCCGGACGGGCCGGAGCCGACGACGGCGACCTTCTTGCCGTTCTTGGGGGCCATCTTGGGCGTGGAGGCGAGCTCGGGGCGGTCACCCAGGAAGCGCTCGAGCTGGCCGATGGCCACGGGCTCGGACTTCTTGCCACGGATGCACTTACCCTCGCACTGGTTCTCCTGCGGGCAGACGCGGCCGCAGATGGCGGGAAGCATGGAGTCCTCGCGGATGGTATCGAGAGCGCCGCCGAAGTCCTTCGCGCGGATCTGCTCGATAAAGCGGGGGATGTTGATGTTGACGGGGCAGCCCTCAACACAGAACGGCTTCTTGCAGTTGAGGCAGCGCTCGGCCTCGGCCAGCGCCATCTCCTCGGTGAAGCCCTTGTCGACGGGGCGGAAGTCGCAGGCGCGCTCGGCAGCCGGCTCCTCGTTATCGGGGGTGCGGGGCGACTTCATATCGGCAACGAAACGACCGTTAACTAGTGGCATGCGCAGCTCTTTTCCTCATAGGCCTTGAGGGACGCGCCCTCTTCGGAACGGTAAGCGGCCTGGCGGGCACGAAGGTCATCCCAGTCGACCAGGGTGGCATCGAAGTCGGGGCCGTCGACGCAAGCGAACTTGGTCACGCCGCCCACCTCGACGCGGCAGCAGCCGCACATGCCGGTGCCGTCAACCATGATGGGGTTGAGCGACGCGGTGATGGGGGTGTCGTACTTCTGGGCGGTGAGGGTCGAGAACTTCATCATCGGAACGGGGCCGACGCAGAAGACCTGGCTCACGGCCTTGTCCTGCAGCAGGCGCTCCAGCGGAGCGGTGACAACGCCCTGCTCGCCGTAGGAGCCGTCGTCAGTGGTGATGTGGATGTGGTCCTCGTCGAGGAGCTCGCGGAACTGGTCCTCCATGAGCAGGAGGTCCTTGGTGCGGGCGCCCATGATGGCGTGCACCTCGTGGCCGGTCTCGACCAGGTGCCTGGCGACCGGGAAGGCAATTGCCAGGCCGACGCCGCCGCCAATGACGGCGCAGGGGCCCTCGGCCATCTCGGTGGGAACTCCCAGCGGGCCCACGACGTCGCGCAGCGACTCGCCGGCCTCGTAGGTGGAAAGCATCTCGGTGGTCTTGCCGATCACCATGAAGATGAACTCGACCCAGCCCTCGTCACCGTTCCAGCCGGCCAGAGTAAACGGGACGCGCTCGCCCGTCTCGTTGGCGCGGACCATGAGGAACTGTCCAGCGTGCGCATGCTTGGCGATTGCGGGCGCCTCGATGCGGAACTTGAACACCTTCTCAGAGAACTGCGTCTTCTCCAGGATCTTATACATAGAACCCCTCTCTTGTTAGGGCTGCCGAACCGTGCCTCCACGGAAATGGACGGTAGCCCGAATAAAACCGTACGCGCACAGGCGTTGTGCAGACATACGGTGCAAATTATACCCTCATGGACATGCTGTTTATGTGTCTCTTCGGCGGTTGGGAAAAGTGACCTGCCAAAAAGGGACAGGTTTATTTTGGCAGGTTTTATCAGGCAAAACGGCAAAGGGGGCCGGCCTCGGGTTGTGATGAGGCCGGCCCCCTTTTGGGGTGTTATGCGTGTATGGCAGTGCGGGGTTTATTGCGATGCGGCCACCGTGGAGTTTCCGCAGATAAAACCTGCCAAAATAAACCTGTCCCTAAACGGTAGGTTTTAGTGCTTGCCGTTGGCGGAGGCGGCGCCGTTGACGTGGTCGCGGGCATAGATCACGCCGTGCACGATGGCCAGGCCGGCGGCGTCGGCGGCGCGGGCGCAGGTGTCCTGGAAGTCATCGGCCTCGCGGGCACGCAGCTGTTTGAGCACATAGTCTGCCACGGCCATCTTGCCGGGAGGGTTGCCGATGCCGGTGCGGATACGGCTAAAGTCGCGGCTGCCCATCTTGTCGATGATGGAGCGCAGGCCGTTGTGACCGGCATGGCCTCCGCCCACCTTGACGCGCACGTCACCGGCGGGAATGTCGAGCTCATCGTGGATGACGAGCAGCTCCTCGGCCTTGATTTTGTACTCGCGGCAGAGCTTGGAGATGGGTCCGCCCGAGGTGTTCATGTACGACTGCGGCTTGACCAGTACAATCTGGCGCTTACCGCCCTCTTCCTCGGGATCGTTGATGTTGATGAGCGCGACCTCGGCGCCTGCCTGATTTTTCCAGTACGTGACGCCGGCCTGACGGGCCAGCTCGTCGATCGCCTTAAAGCCGGCGTTGTGGCGGGTCTCGGCATATTCCTCGCCAGGGTTGCCAAGCCCGGCAACCATGCGAATCTTAAGCGGCTGTGCAGCTGCCATATTTGTCCTTCCGTTACACATAATAGTTTAATCAACGACAAAGGCTACCACGCCCGCCGAAGGCGAGACTTCGTTTCAGCGAAATCCCACCAGACAAAAGCGCGGCCGCGGCAGAGCGAGCCGTCGGAACAGAAGAAACCCCCGCGCGACCTTTGCGAAGTAAGGGGGAGCGCGGGGGTTTCTTCTGTTCCGACGGCGAAGCGCCGGGTTGCAAGGACGATGCGACTACAGCGCGAAGTCGCCGCCGACGAGCGTGGAGACGGGCTCCTCGTGGTAAACGGCGGAGATGGCCTGAGCGAATTCCTCGGCGACCGAGATGGTCTTGATTTTGCCGCCGACCTCGACGGGGATGGCGTCGGTGACGACGCACTCGACGATGGGGGCGTCGTTCAGACGCTCGATGGCCGGACCGGAGAAGATGCCGTGGGTGGCGCAGACGTAGATGTCGCCAGCGCCCATAGCCTTGAGCTCCTTGACGTTGGCGCACAGGGTGCCAGCGGTGTCGATCATGTCGTCGTTGATGATGCAGGTCTTGCCCTTGATGTCACCGATGATGCCCATGACCTCGGCGGCGTTGTGGCGCGGACGACCCTTGTGGGCGATGGCCAGGTCGCAGCCGAGCATGTCGGACAGCTTCTTGGCGGCCTTGGCGCGGCCCACATCGGGGGAGACGACAACCAGGTTGTCGGTGTCGAAGTGCATGTCGTTGTAGTACTGGCCAAACAGCGGCAGTGCGGACAGGTGGTTAACCGGGATATCGAAGAAGCCCTGGATCTGACCCTGGTGCAGGTCGAGGGTGATGATGCGGTTGACGCCGGCACGCTCGAGCAGGTTGGCGACGAGGCGGGCGGTGATGGGCTCGCGCGGGCCGGCCTTGCGGTCCTGGCGGGCATAGCCGTAGTGGGTGATAACGGCGGTGATGGAGCGGGCGGATGCACGCTTGGCAGCGTCGGTGGCGATGAGCAGCTCCATGAGCATATCGTTGACGTTGCCGCCGGCCACGGACTGAATCAGGAAGACGTCGGCGCCGCGGACGGTTTCGTCGTAGCGGGCGTAAATCTCACCATTGGCGAACTGCTTTAGCGTAAGGCCCGAAAGCTCGACCCCAAGGTACTCAGCAATCTTCTGAGCGAGGGGACGGTTGGAGGAACCGGAATACACGCGGATGGACTTGCGCATATTCTCCGACTTCTCGGGATCATTAATCGGCATTACCCTTCTCCTTTATATCGAATGCCATATAGATGCCTTGTTGCATTGTAACCGCGCGGCGGGGTTTATCGAGTCTTGATAACGTCTTTACCGTCAACGGACACGAACCGACCACTCATCCGGTTGCGCAGGTCACAATAGAAAAAGGAGCCGTCCCCATGGAACAGCTCCTTTTGTGCTTGGTAAAACGTTATACCTCGTCGTCCTCGTGCAGGCGGCGGCGATAATCGGCGGCCCAGCCCTCAATATTTACCTGACGGGCGCGGCCCAGACCGAGTGCGTCGGCCGGGACCGGCTCGGTGATGACGGAGCCGGCGGCCACGAGCGCGCCGTCGCCGATCTGGGCGGGCGCGACCATCATGGTGTCGGAGCCAATGAAGGCGTCCTTGCCGATGACGGTCTTGTGCTTGTGCACGCCGTCGTAGTTGCAGGTGATGGAGCCCGCGCCCACGTTGACGCCGGAGCCCATGGTGGTGTCGCCGATGTAGGACAGGTGCGGCACCTTGGAGCCCTCGCCGATCGTGGACTTCTTGATCTCCACGTGCGTGCCGGCCTTGGATCCGTCGAGCATGTGGGTGCCCGGGCGCAGGTAGGCGCGCGGGCCGCAGTCGACGCCGTTCTCGATGACGGCCTCGATGGCGATGGTCTCATCGATGGTGCAGCCGCTGCCGACGGTGGTGTCGGTGAGACGGCTGTTGGGGCCGAGCTGGCACTCCTCGCCCACGGTGACGTGGCCGATCAGGTGCGTCTGCGGCCACACGATGGTGTCGCGGCCGATGGTGGCGTCGGGGCCGATCCAGGCCTGCGTGGGGTCGATGAAGGTAACGCCCTCGGCCATCCAGTGCTCGTTGATGCGGTCGCGCGCGATGGCGGTGAGCTGTGCGAGCTGGATGCGGCTGTTGACGCCCAGGCCGTCGCGGTAGTCGTCGCAGTGGAAGATGGAGACAGCCTGGCCGTGGCCTTTGAGGATCTCGAGCATGTCGGGCAGGTAGTACTCGGATTGCGCGTTGTCGTTGCCGATCTCGTTAATGTGGGCGGCGAGCTGCGCGCCGTCAAAGGCGTAGCAGCCGGCGTTGCACTCCAGCAGCGTGGCGGCCTGCTCGGGCGTGCAGTCCTTCTGCTCGATGATGCGCTCGATCTGACCATCGGCGCCCAGCTTGATGCGGCCGTAGCCGAAAGGATCGGGCGGGGTCATGGTCATGACGGTGCAGGCGAGCTCGCCGGTGGCGACGGTTTGCGCGAACTTGGCGACGGTGTCGGCGGTGATGAGCGGCAGGTCGCCGTTGAGCACGACGACCGGGCCTTGCGTGATGGCGCAGGCCTCGAGTGCGACCTTCACGGCGTGGCCGGTGCCCAGGCGCTCGGTCTGCTCAACGCACTCGACCTTGGTGGCACTGTTGGCGTAGGCGCCGTCGATGAGGCCGCGCATCTCGTCGGCGTGACTGCCGATGACGACCACGACGCGGCTGCAGCCGGCCTTGATGGTAGCGTCGACGATCCACTGGACCATGGGCTTACCCAGGATCTTGTGCGAAACCTTGCAGTGGTTCGACTTCATGCGGGTGCCCTCGCCGGCAGCGAGGATAATTGCGGTTGCGTCCATGTGATCTCCTGTTACGTTATAGAGACGTGTGTTTGGAAACGATACACGGCGCAATATGATACCGCAGGCATATGATGAGCGCGTAACGATTGGTTTGCGGCGGTTGAGGCTTGCGCCGCCGGTGCGGCGTTTGCGCTGCTTGCGGGCGGCGTTGGCGGTGCTGCGGAGCTGTCGTTTGAGCGAGGGGACGGGGGTGCCCGTGGACAACATACGAGAGGAGTTTGGCGGCGAGCCCGTCGCGGCATTCTCGATGTCGCATCCGGCTGTGCCGGCACTCTATATAGTGCTGACGCTGGGGCTCACTATGTTCTCGATGCAGCCGGTGCTGATTGCGCTGTCACTTGCGGGCGGGCTGGCGTATGGATTTGCGACGCGTGGGGCTGCCCGCACGTTGGGCGCGCTTCGCTGGCAGCTGCCGGTGATTTTGATCATTGCACTGGTCAACCCGCTGTTTAGCGCCTCGGGCTCGACGGAGCTGTTCCGTATTGGCATGCGCGCGGTGTATCTGGAGAGCATGGTATACGGCCTGTGCATGGGCGGGCTGTTTGTGGCGAGCATGCTGTGGTTTGAGGCGGCGGTGTCGATGCTCGAATACGACAAGGTGCTCGCGCTTTTGGGTAACGCCGCGCCGGTGATCGCGCTCATGATCTCGATGTGCATGAGGCTTGTTCCGCAGTTTTTGCGCCGCGGCCGCACGGTACTGGCGGTGCAGGATGCGATTGATGTGCCGGGCCGCGCGCCGGCCGACCCCGTGCGCTCGCGCCTGCGGGCGTCGAGCGTGTTGATGGGCTGGGGCATGGAAGATTCGCTGGAGCGTGCGGACGCGATGCGCTCGCGCGGGTGGGGTGCCGCGACGCGTCGTACGACGTATGCGAGGTATCGACTGGGGCGCAGCGACATTGCCGCGCTGCTTGGGCTTGCGTTGTTTGGCGTGGCCACGGCGGCAGTGGCGTGGACCGCGACGACGCAGTATTCGTTTTATCCGCAGCTCTCGGTGCCGGCGCCGTGGCCGGGCTATGTCGTGTACGCTGCCTGGATGGTGCTGCCCTGCGCGTTGCATGCGATTGATGAGAAGAGGTTTGGCTGATGGCTCGGTTTGATAGGAGTTCGGCGGCGGGTGTGGCATATGGCTCGGCCGCGCCGGCGATTGAGGTGCGAGGCCTTAGTTTTGCCTATCCCGGGGCCGAGGCACCGGTGCTCGAGGGACTTGATTGGTGTGTTTCCCAAGGTGCGTTTGCGCTGCTTGTTGGCGGTACCGGGTCGGGCAAATCGACGCTGCTGTCGCTGCTCAAGCCCGAGATCGCTCCGGCGGGTACGCGCTCCGGCGAGCTGCGCGTGCTGGGCGAGCCCGTCGCCGACATGGACGTGCGGGCATCGGCGGAGCGCGTGGGCTACGTGTTCCAGGATCCCGAGAACCAGATCGTGTGCGAAACCGTGTGGCACGAGATGGCGTTTGGCCTAGAGAATCTGGGTGTGTCGCGCGACGAGATGCGCCGTCGCGTAGCTGAGACCAGCTATTTCTTTGGGCTGGAAGATTGGCTTCACCGCGATACTGACACGCTTTCGGGTGGTCGCAAACAGTTGCTGTCGTTGGCGGCCGTTCTGACGCTACGCCCGCGCGTGCTGCTGCTCGACGAGCCCACGTCCCAGCTCGATCCCGTTGCCGAGAAGAATTTTCTGCACGCGCTGTTTCGCGTGAACCGTGAGCTGGGCTGCACGGTTGTCGTGGCAACGCACCAGCCGCGCCCAATGCTCGAATACGCGACATGTGCGTACCGGATTGAGGGCGGCCGCGTGCGCGAGGTGGCGGATATGGCTTCTTTGGGACGCCGAGAATCGCTGTTTTCCGATGACATGTTGGGGTGGGGTGCCATCCGATGTGCAAAAACAGGAGTATTCAGCAGGCGTGAGGACAGTTTGGGCTCTCTGGAGTCGCCCGTGGACGCATCGAGCGCGAAAAAAAGTTCGGAATTGGACAAATCGTCCGAATTTGTGGCGCAAACGTCGCTCAAGAACGGCTCGGAAGCCTTCCCGCGCACGGATGGAATCAGAATACTCCAAAAAATGCACGCTGGGTCGGCTACCACCCTGGCAGGGAGCTGGTTTCGCTACGATCGCGCGGGCGGTTGGGTGCTGCGCGGGCTCGATGCGTCGTTTTCGGCTGGCGCGGTGCATGCGGTTGTTGGCGGTAACGGCTGCGGCAAGTCGACAATGCTTTCGGTGCTGGCGAAGACCGCCAAGCTGCAGCGCGGCCGCATGATGCGCGGAGCGGCCTCGGCGGCGCTGCTGCCGCAGAACCCCAAGGCATTGCTGGTCGCCGAAACGGTGCGCGACGAGCTGATGGAATGGGCTTCGACCTGCGGATACGACGAGGATATGGCGCGGGAGCGCGCGGTGAGTCTGGGGCTCGCGGGCTTAGGGGAACGCCACCCCTATGACCTTTCGGGCGGACAGCGCCAACTGCTTGCGTTGGCAAAGCTACTGCTAATCGGCCCCGAACTGCTATTGCTCGATGAGCCCACCAAGGGTCTGGACCTGGCCAGCCGCCGCATCATCGCCCGCGCCCTGCGCGACCATGCGCGGGCTGGCGGCACCGTCATCATGGCAACGCACGACCTGGATTTTGCCGAGCAGGTAGCCGACGACATCGCCATGATGTTTGACGGCGAGATTGCCTGTATGGAGCCGCCCGCCGACTTTTTTGCCGACAACGTGTTCTACAGGGCGTGATGGGATGACGGATTATCGCGCCTCGCGCCTACTCACAAAAATGGAGATTCCGCTGCTCCTGGCGGTGCCGGCAGTGATGACTGCGGCGTTGCTGGCGGGCATTGAGCAGGCGGCGCTTGCCATGCTGGTTGTAGTGGCACTCGTGCTCGCACTGTTCTTTGCGGGTTATGAGACATCACGTCCAGGCCTGCGCCAGATCATGCCCACGCTGGTGCTGGCGGCGCTGGCCGCGGCGGGGCGCATCCTGTTTGGGCCCATTCCCGATTTTAAGCCCGTGAGCGCTATCGCCATTATCGCGGGTGCGACACTTGGTCGTCGCAATGGTTTTATGGTCGGCGCGTTGGCAGCGTTGACCAGTAATTTCTTTTTCGGACAGGGCATGTGGACGCCGTGGCAGATGTATGCCTGGGGTCTGGTGGGCTATATCGGTGGTGCACTGGCGCATGCGGGCGCGTTTGACCGCGCCGATGGAACCGTGCGAATGCCGGCGCTGTTGGCGTATGGCTTTGCCTCGGGCTTGCTGTATGGCGTCGTGATCAACTCGTATGACATCATCGGTTTTGTGCAGCCGCTCACCTGGGCAGGCGCCGTGGCACGTCTTGCCACGGCGGTGCCGTTCGATATCACACACGGCCTCGCGACCTGCGTGTTTTTGGCTGCCCTCTACAAACCTTGGTACCGACGGATCAACCGCGTTGTCGTGAAATACGGACTGTAGGGCATCCCGCGTTCCTTCGCGAACTTGCGGTGGAATAGTTCCCGTTTTCGGTCATATGGCCCCAGTCAGGAACTATTTCACCGCAAGTTATAGGGAGAGGACGGGTGAAATAGTCAGGTTTCCTCCGTCCCCGGGGGTCGGCTGACGGTGCCCGCCACGAAATCGGCCCATCTACTACGTTTAGCCCGACATCCCCAAGCACAATCGCGTTTTATGAAAAACCGCAGGCTTTCTACCTGCGGTTTTCTTTTCGCGTTATTCGCTGTGGTTGAGGGTGGCGGCCTAAACGTAGTAGATGGGCACGTTTCGTGGCGGGCGGGTTGCGCGAACGCTCTCGCAAGGCGAAAGTGGCTCGGTTTCCTCCGTCCCCGGGGGATCATTTGGGGGTTAGAGCTCCAGGGCGAGGGTGACGGGGCAGTGGTCGCTGCCAAAGATGTCGCCGCGGATACCGGTGTCGCGTACGTTGTCGGCGATTGCGTCGCTTACCAGGAAGTAGTCGATGC